>PWPZ01000132.1 GCA_003556985.1 Bacteroidota bacterium | reverse complement strand
CGTTAAGTGAATTTTCCGGGGTGTCGATCCCGGGGGCCTCTCCGGGAGCCAGTCTGCGGTGATTAAGCACCCCGCCGAAATGGTTGCCCCTTCCGGTTCTTGCACTGAATCCCGAGGAAAATTCTCTTGCAGAGGAGGAGTGAACCATCATGTTGTTATATGGAAGCCTGTCATCCCTCTCCCGGTAGGCAGTGTAAAAATGAAAGTTTGCCGTGTCGGAATTCTCCAGGAATACCTCTCTTTGAAAATAAGCAAAGCTGGAGGCCAGGATCGATCCCCCGCTTTTTTCCTTTATACTGTTATTCTCCCCTTCGGTCCTCACCCCTGTCCTGAAAAACCATAGCGGCCTGCTTATTTCTGCCGAGTGCCTGAAAAATTCGGTATCGTTGAAATTGCCTCCTGAGTTGAGGTAGCTGACAGCCATTGTGCCGTCAAAGCCTGCAGCCGAACCGCCGGCCTGCAACATATTCCTTAGTCCGCTGTAACGGTCGGATATCCGCAGGTATTCGCCACGGTAGCCGGCAAATCCACCTTCCTGGCGGTTATAATCGGCATACCAGCTCAGCTTGTGTTCTTCCCGCACTTCAGGGAAGGTTTGTATATTCCAGTCTCTTTCATGCTCCACTGCCCTGAACCGGCCGGTGGTGGTAAAGTCACTCCCCGAAAACTCATAGTCAGCTCCTCCTGCCAGCAGATGATTTTCCCCGAAAAGGGGTATTTCGTTATCCAATCCAATCCTGAAGGCCATGCCTGTGTTATTTTCATTATCCAGCCGGGAAAAGGTGTTACGGTTGAAATTGCTTACTGCCAGTTCGAAGAAGGCCTCGGTTCCGGAAAAAAGGGAACTAGTCCCCCCCATACTTACTACCTGTTGCTTCCCGGGAGCCACCAGAAGGGTAACCGGCTCATAACTGCCCGAAGGAACACCGCCTGCCGGGGCAGTCCACCTGAATACGCGGCCGTTGGCGGCACTGCTCTCCTGGGTGTAGTTGCCGTTATTTTCTCCCACGAATGAGAATCCCAGCCTGTAACGGGCCCTGTCAGGATCGTTGGAGTGTCTGTAAATTAGATATGGTATCCCGTCAACAATGCTGTCGGACTTTTCATACAATACAATGTCGTCACGAAATTCCACACTGTCAATTTTAGGGACCCATGCCCGGTGAAGGCTGTCGCCGATGGCTGCCAGCAGCTCCTTTTCATCCTCCCTGAGCTCCTGCATCAGGGGCTGGTTTCTGGCGTCGTGCTCGGAAAATATGTTGACGTAGTAACTTCCTCTTTCGGTCTCCATACCGGAGGTGTTGGTTACCATGAACCTGGAGTAGTTACGGTCTGAATATTCAAATTCAACCGCTACCCTCCTGTCTTTTGTTATGGGCATTCGTGAGGTGAAGGTTATCTCCGCCAGATTATAGTCGATAGTATAATGCCTGTCCACTCCCCTTGACAACAATCGGCCGTCGACGTAAACCTTTTCGGAGCCGGCAAGTACGACAATGAAGAGCTCGTTGTTGGCCCCCCTTAGCTTATAGGGCCCCTGGTTTCCCTCCATCCCCTGGAAATTAAACCTGTGGTAGCGTCCTTTGGAAATTGCAGCGCTGGTTGAACTGCTGAGGTTATTGTAAAACATGTCGGCCGACTCATGTGTTGATGTAAACCGGACTCCCTGCCCTTTCCTGTCGATCGGCAAAAATTTCCCCCTGTTCTCCTCTGTATCGAAATCGCCTGCGGTCAGGCTCATGTTGTCGTTGTAGAGCTGGATAAAGATCTTGTCAAATTCCTGTATCTGCTGTGTATATCCTTCCGGCTGAATTGGAATATTCTGATCGGATATGCTGGCAAGAATATTGATATTATCGTCCAGCTTGCCGGAAAGCTGGAGGTTCAGGTTGGAGGTTACCGCAACATCCTGGTTGTTCCCAAAACTGACTCCCCGGGAAATACTGCCATTGCGCACCAGTCCATCTTCCCTCCATATTTCGTCGTTTACCTGCCGGAAAGTGTAGCGCCGGTCGTCCGGAGAGGCTCTGTCCCGCTGAAAAGGTATTATCAGACTGGTATCTTTATTGCTGGCACTCAATGCGGGATCAAAAGTAAAGACCCTGTACCTGGCAATAACCTCAACCCTTCTGTAAGGGAAATCACTCCCCGTTATAATGAGGGAATTAAGGGCATCGGTCAGGTAAAGAGAATCATCTATTTTCTTGTTTCCAGGGGCAAACAATTCAATTGTTCCTGGAACAATTTTCAGGCTGTCCAGCATTATTGTATCTGATACCGCGTAGAAAGATTTCTCCCTTATCCCTGAAAATTCCTGGGAAAAGAGAGCAACAGGCAGCATTAAGATCAGTATTTTAACAATGATCCGTTTCAAATGGAAGCAGCTTTGGATGTAGTAAGAACGAAAATAATAACATTTGCGTACATGTTTTCACCGGCCTGCGTTGAATTATTCCAAATCTAAAATTACCTTTGCCGCAAAATTGACCCATGCGTCTTAATAACTTATTGTTTTTCTGTTTCAGTTTTAATTTACCTTTGCCGCAAAATTGACCCGTAATTCCTTCTTCTTTAATGACAGTTTTTTACAATATTGCCATATATCTTTACCGGCTGGCAGTTATCATTTTGTCTCCTTTCAATAAAAAGGCGGGTTTATGGTATCGCGGCAGGAAAGGATTTTTCCGCAGGTGGAAGGATTTCAATCCCGGGGGCCGCAGGGTGATATGGATGCATTGCGCCTCACTCGGGGAATTTGAGCAGGGACGGCCGGTGATCGAAAAATTAAAGGAAAGGGAGGCGGATGTTTTTATTCTGCTGACTTTTTTTTCTCCCTCCGGATATGAGATAAGGAAAGACTATCCCCTTGCCGATGCCGTTTGCTACCTGCCTGCCGACACCCCGGCTAATGCTGCAAAATTCGTAAAGACATTCGGGCCCGATATGGCCGTGTTCGTGAAATATGAGTTCTGGTATAATTATATTTCACGATTAAACACGAACAACATACCGCTCTATCTTATTTCTGCAAATTTCCGGAAGGACCAGATATTCTTCCGATGGTACGGCAAATGGTTCGCCGGCATTCTCCATATGTTCAGCCATATTTTCGTTCAGAGTGATGATTCCCGCAAATTGCTGAATTCCCTCGGGGCAGAGCAGGTTTCGGTTGCCGGTGACACCCGCTTTGACCGCGTTTACGACCTCCAGCGGCAGATACGGGAAATCCCGGCAGCCGACGCATTTTCGGCCGGGAACTTTACAGTAGTTGCCGGCAGCACCTGGCCTGCCGATCATGATCTGCTGGTAAAGTTTATGAATGAAACCCGGCATAAGATAAAGCTTATCATTGCTCCCCACGAGATCAACGAAGATCAGATCGTTAAACTGGAAAGCCGGTTTAACGATCTGACCGTCAGGTATTCTGATGTCGCAAAAGCTCTTCAGGCAGATAATTCTCCCGGGGAAGCCTCGCCGCCGGAAGCAGCGCCGCCGGAAGCCTCGACGTATACCTCCGGGCCTGCCAATGATAAGGCACCGGAAACCGATAAACCGGAATCCGATATACCGGAAACCGATAAACCGGAATCCGATACCCTGGAAACCGATAAACCGGAATCCGATACCCTGGAAACCGATACCCTGGAAACCGGTCCTTCAAAAACCCGTTCCTCAGAAGCCGCTGACAATAAGACCGGTTCCCCGGATGCTGATCTGGTAATGTCTTCGGTTTTGATAATCGATAATATCGGACTGCTTTCCTCACTTTATGCATACGGAAAAATAGCATATGTAGGAGGGGGGTTCGGCAAAGGCATTCACAATATACTGGAAGCCTGTACTCACGGTATCCCGGTAATTTTCGGTCCCAACTACCGGAAATTCAGGGAGGCGAGGGTGCTTGCCGAAACCGGCGGTGCCTTCCCTGTCAGAAACTACCGGGAGCTGGCCGGCCGGGCTGATCAGCTTATATCCGATAAGGAAAAACTACATATTGCCGGCAGCACGGCAGAGAATTATGTAAAAAATAACACCGGTGCAAGCCGCATAATTGTCGATAAAATTTTATCTCCCCGAAATTGAATCATCATAAATATCTTATGCCATTCGCCCGGCATTACGGTCTCTTGCTGCTCCGAAAAGGACCGGACTCTCCATTATAATATTTTTACACGGATAGAACTCAGGACTAAAACAAACTCCAATTTTCCTTTTAATGCTTCCATGCATTTTCGCGAACTCTTAAAATGATATGGATCAGGCTGATTAGTGCCCCGGTTAATAACCTGCAATGATTTGTTAATAACTACAAAAGAATATTTGGTGTAAAAACAGGGTTCATTATTTAATTTTGGTAATCCCCGACGGTCAGAACCAGGCTTTGAATTTTTATAATGAAAAACTTCTGATTTCTCATTATAATAATCTGTATCTGTGGGAATCGGTCCTCTTTTATACTAACTATATAGCCAATTAATTATTAATTTTGCAAAGACGATATGTAAATGAAAACTAAGGAGATGTCAGTGAAAAAAGATCAGGGCGACAATAAAAATGCAGTCCGTCAGGAAGCAAAGGCCATGGGGTATACAGATGAGGCGGCATTCAAACATTCGCGGGAATATTTCGGTGGTGATGAATTGGCAGCAAGGGTATGGATAAACAAGTACGCCCTGAAAGATTCAAATGGAAATCTTTTTGAAATGACTCCCGATGACATGCATCGACGGCTTGCAAAGGAAATTGCCCGTATAGAAAAAAAATATCCCAATCCTCTTGGAGAGGAGAATATATATCAGTTAATGAAGGACTTCAGATATATTGTTCCTCAGGGTGGTCCGATGAGCGGCATAGGCAATAATTACCAGCTGGTTTCGCTTTCCAATTGTTTTGTCATTGGAAGTGATACGGGGGTTGACTCCTACGGAGCGATAATGAAGGTTGACCAGGAACAGGTGCAGCTTATGAAAAGAAGGGGAGGGGTGGGCCATGACCTTTCGCCGATAAGGCCCTCGGGAAGTCCCGTACTCAATTCAGCCCTTACTTCAACCGGAGTGGTTCCCTTTATGGAAAGGTATTCCAATTCTACCCGGGAAGTTGCCCAGGACGGAAGAAGGGGCGCTCTTATGCTTACCATTTCTATAAAACATCCCGATGCCGAAAAATTTATAGATGCAAAGCTCCAGCCCGGAAAAATCACTGGTGCCAATGTATCGGTCAAGATTGACGATGAGTTTATGAAGGCCGTTACTGAAAATAAACCATATATCCAGCAATTCCCTGTTAATTCAGATAACCCTGAAATCAAAAAAGAGATCGATGCGGGCAAGCTGTGGGAAAAGATTGTTCATAACGCATGGAAATCGGCCGAACCGGGAATTCTTTTCTGGGATACTGTATTACGGGAATCGGTCCCCGATTCTTATTCTGATATGGGGTACCGGACTGTTTCCACTAATCCCTGCGGTGAGATACCGCTATGCCCTTACGACAGCTGCAGGCTTCTGGCAATAAATCTGTACGGCTATGTGGATGAACCCTTTACCACAAACGCAAAATTTGATTTTGAAAAATTCAGGCAGCATGTCGCTTATGCCCAGCGCCTGATGGATGATATTATAGATCTTGAGCTTGAAAAAATCGACAAGATACTGGAGAAAATTTCAAGAGATCCTGAAGAGGAAGAGATCAAACGTGTTGAACGTAAGCTGTGGGAAAACATCCGGATAAAAGCCGAAGAGGGAAGACGTACCGGTGTGGGGATAACTGCCGAGGGCGACATGCTTGCAGCTTTAGGGCTGACTTACGGCACAGATAACGCAACTGATTTTGCCACCGAGATCCATAAGACAGTTGCACTTGAAGCTTACCGCTCCTCGGTTAACCTTGCGAGGGAACGCGGGGCTTTTGCCATATACGACTCCCAGAGGGAAAAGAACAACCCCTTTATCAACCGGCTTAAGGCCGAAGATGAGCAGTTGTACCGGGATATGATCCGTTATGGCCGGCGCAATATCGCTCTGCTTACCGTTGCTCCTACCGGCACTACCAGTCTGATGACCCAGACCACATCGGGTGTTGAGCCGGTTTTCAGACCGGTTTACAAGAGGAGGCGAAAGGTGAATCCGAATGACAAAAATGCCAATGTTACTTTTGTTGATGATATTGGCGATGCATGGGAAGAATATAACGTATTTCACCACAAGTTTGTAACCTGGCTGGAGGTAAACGGTTATGACGTGGCAGAGGTGAAGAACTATGATGATGAAAAAGTTGATGAGCTGGTAGCCAAATCACCGTATCACAAAGCAACAGCCAATGATGTTGACTGGATGAGTAAAGTCCGCATGCAGGGAGCCATACAAAAATGGGTTGATCATTCCATAAGCGTAACCATAAACCTTCCCGAAGAGGTAAAGGAGGATCTTGTTGGCAGGCTTTATGTGACAGCCTGGGAAACCGGATGCAAAGGGGTGACCGTTTACAGGGAAGGGTCGCGCTCGGGGGTGCTTATTTCCAACAAAAAGGAGAACAAGGAACCCCTGGCGCCCAAAAAGCGACCGGAAGTTCTGGAAGCCGATGTGGTGAGATTTATGAACAATGATGAGAAATGGATAGCATTCGTCGGAAAGCTTGACGGAAGACCTTATGAGATATTTACCGGGAAGGAAGACGATGATGTGCTGCCGGTGCCTAAAACCATCAAGAAAGGGACCATTATTAAAAAGAAGCTGGAAGACGGTACCAAACGTTATGATTTCAGGTATATTGATAAATTCGGATATGGCAATACCTTTGAGGGACTGTCACGGATTTTTGATGTAGAGTTCTGGAATTATGCCAAGCTTATATCCGGTGTATTAAGGCATGGCATGCCCATTCCCGATGTTGTGGAACTCGTATCTTCACTTCATCTGGACAGCGTAAATATCAATACCTGGAAAAACGGTGTGGAACGTACTCTGAGGAAGTATATTCCCAACGGGACCAAGCCAAAAAAAGGGAGTGTGTGCCCTGATTGTAGTTCCGAAAACCTCATGTTCCAGGAGGGCTGCCTTACCTGCCAGGATTGCGGGAACTCGAAATGTGCCTGAAGGAGAAAGCCACCCGGGAAAACCTGTAATTTTGTGAATCTTTAAAAGCCACCCCCCGTATTTTTGCCAGATGGCGAAAATACGGGGGGTGGTAATGTTACAGGGGCTAACATGTCGATTATTTAATAACCCTTAGTTCCTTGCCGGTTTTCCGGAAGGCGGCAATACATTTATCCAGATGTTCTTTTTCATGGGCTGCCGATATCTGCACCCTGATCCTTGCCTGATCTTTGGGGACCACCGGATAGTAAAACCCGGTAACATAGATCCCCTCATCAAGCAGTCTGGCGGCAAACTCCTGCGAAAGTTTTGCGTCATACAGCATTATGGCTATGATTGCCGACTGTGTGGGCTTTATATCGAACCCGGCCGATTTCATCTGTTCCAGGAAATATTTTGTGTTGCTGTGCAGCTTATCCTGCAGTTCGCGTGTCCCGGTCATCATGTCAAGCATTTTTATTCCAGCGTTTACAACTGAAGGAGGCAGGGAATTGCTGAAAAGGTAGGGTCTTGACCGTTGCCTGAGTATCTCTATGACTTCCTTTCTTCCTGTGGTGAACCCCCCTATTGCTCCGCCAAAGGCTTTTCCCAGGGTTCCAGTGATTATGTCAACCTCACCTCTCATATCGAAGAGTTCGGTAACGCCTCTTCCTGTTTCGCCGACTACTCCTGCCGAATGGCACTCATCGACCATTATCATGGCATCGTATTTAACAGCAAGCTCGTTTATCCTGTCCATTGGAGCCACGTTGCCATCCATTGAAAACACGCCGTCGGTCACTATTATGCGGAAACGTTGTGCCTGCGCCTCTTTGAGCTTTTCTTCCAGGTCTTCCATATCGGCATTTTTATACCGGTAACGCTGTGCCTTGCAAAGCCTGACCCCGTCTATTATCGAAGCATGGTTAAGGGAATCTGAAATGATGGCGTCTTCCTGCGAAAGCAGTGGCTCGAAGACTCCTCCATTGGCATCGAAGCAGGCTGCATATAATATGGTATCTTCGGTGCCGAAGAATTCAGCAATTTTGGCTTCCAGCTTTTTATGGAGATCCTGGGTCCCGCATATAAAACGGACTGATGACATACCGAATCCGCGGGAATCCATCCCCTCTTTGGCTGCCTGTATAAGTGAGGGATGGTTGGAGAGACCGAGGTAATTATTTGCGCAGAAGTTAATTACACTTTTGCCACCTTCAATTTGTATCAGGGCATCCTGGGGAGAAGCAATAATTCTTTCCTTTTTAAAAAGTCCGGCTTCTTTAATGCTGTCCAGCTCCCTGAGGAGGTGATCTTTAATTTTTCCGTACATAAAATAATTATTTTGAGAGTTATAGTCTTTATTGTTTCGGTCAAAAAGAGGTTATGTAAATATAGTCAGAGTTTAGATACATATCATAAGGGATTTTTGATTTTGAATGTAAACCCTGACAAAAATCAACGTCACAGGGTAGAGGTTTTACAACATTATATAAATCCAAAAATTGGTTATAAACAAGACTTTTTTCATGTTTCAGTCGTGCGCTTTTGCTTAGTTTTGTTCATTACAGGTGCCAATGCCTGGCATTTAACTTAAAACTGAACAGGAAATGCGAAAAATTCTGGTAATCGGATCAGCCGGACAAATAGGTTCGGAATTGACACTTAAGCTTCGCGATCTGTATGGGAACAACAATGTCATTGCAGGTGTCATTACATCCAATCCGCCGAAGAAACTTTCCGAAACGGGACCATGGGAAAAGGTTGATGTGCTTGACAGGCAGGAACTGGTTGCAGCGGTCAGGAAATTCAAGGTCGACATGATTATTAACATGGCAGCCATTCTTTCTGCCACCGGTGAAGAAAACCATATGCTGGCATGGGATGTGAACATGAACGGGCTGATAAATGTTCTTGAGGTTGCCCGCGAATTCAAAATGAAGCAGGTAGTGGTACCCAGTTCAATAGCAGTTTTCGGTCCATCCGCCCCGGTTAACAACACACCCCAGGAGACGGTTCTTAAACCTTCAACCATGTATGGAATTACCAAAGTTGCAGGCGAGTTGCTGGGTGACTACTACGTCGAAAAATACGGACTGGATGTCAGGGGACTCAGGTATCCTGGTATAATCAGCCATGTGACCCTCCCGGGCGGTGGTGCTACCGACTATGCAGTGGCAATTTATTACGAGGCTGTAAAAAACGGCAGGTATACCTGCTTTGTAAATGAAAACACCCGTTTGCCAATGATGTATATGCCCGATTGCCTTAAATCGACCATTGACCTTATGCAGGCTGATTTCAGCCGGCTCAGGCGTCATTGCGACTATAATGTCGGGGCAATGAGTTTTTCTGCAGGTGAACTGGCGGCTTCAATAAAAAAGTATATCCCTGAATTCGAGATCACTTATGAGCCCGACAGCCGGCAGGAAATAGCCGACTCCTGGCCCGATTCCGTTGACGATTCCGCAGCCCGTGAGGACTGGGGGTGGAAGCCCGGTTATGATCTTGACGCTATGACACGCGATATGCTTGAGGCTGTCAGGGAGAAGCATCAGGTGGGACTGATCTGAGACTAAGGATTTGCCGGCGGACTGTTTTAATTTTTGTAATTTTACGTTAAATCTAAATCAGCAAAATAAAAAAACTGATACATATGCCTGAAAAACCTGTCAGGGTGCGCTTTGCACCAAGTCCCACCGGTCCCCTCCATATTGGCGGGGTCAGGACGGCCCTTTACAACTACCTTTTTGCACGAAAAAATAACGGTACCTTCATAGTTCGGATTGAAGATACCGACCGACAGAGATATGTGCCCGGAGCCGAAGAATATATTATAGATTCGCTCAAATGGTGCGGTTTAAAAATAGATGAAGGTGTGCCGGCGGGCGGCTACTTTGCCCCGTACCGGCAATCGGAAAGAACGGATATTTACCGGGAATATGCCATGAAGCTGGTTGAAAACGGTCATGCCTATCTTGCTTTTGACAAGCCCTCGGAACTGGATGAACTTCGCAGGGAGAAAGAAAAGAACGGAGAAGTTTTTCAGTATGATCATACCGTACGTGGTTCACTTAAAAATTCACTGGCACTTTCCTCAGAAGAAGTTAAGAAGCTTCTTGATGAAAAGGTACCCCGGGTGGTCAGGTTCAGGATGCCGGTAGACCGGGAGGTTGTTATCAATGATGTTATAAGGGGTGAAGTGCGTGTTAATTCCTCCACCCTTGATGACAAGGTGATCTTCAAGGCCGACGATATGCCAACCTACCATCTGGCCAATGTAACCGACGATCACCTGATGCAGATATCCCATGTGATCAGGGGAGAAGAGTGGCTGCCCTCACTTCCTTTGCATGTGCTTATGTATGAAGCTTTAGGCTGGACCGGTTCAATGCCT
>PWPZ01000141.1 GCA_003556985.1 Bacteroidota bacterium | reverse complement strand
CAATAGCCTGGAAAAATAAAAGCGACAGGCAAATTTGGGGTAAAAACGTGAATTCATTTGTGATTATTATTATTTTTGCTGTATGTTTTGATAATTATCATACAATCATGAGCATAACATAACATGCCAGGCTACGCTTAACCATTAATAACCCGTCAGATATAAATACTGAACATCTGCTGAAAAAAATTGTATTATATTGTAAATACTTTAAGGATCAAACATCGGCCTTGACATGCGGTCTTTCACACATTCACTAAATTTCTTATTTCACAAAACCGGCTGATGTGAGATTAATAATTTTGATACACCCTGTATGAATGTGAAATATACTTCCCTCATTATTAACCTGATTAACATAATTTGTGCGCATGAGCTCATCAACCATTAATTATGAATTCCTGGAAAAAATCAACTTTCCTTCAGATCTGAAAAAATTCAAACCGGATGATCTGGTCAGGGTAAGCGATGATATGAGGAGATTTATAATAGATGCCGTTTCAACAAATCCCGGTCATCTGGGGGCAAGCCTGGGAGTGGTTGAGCTTACCGTGGCCCTGCATTATGTCTTTTCCACCCCCAATGATAAAATAATATGGGATGTAGGACATCAGGCTTACGGTCATAAAATACTGACAGGACGAAGGAAGGTTTTTCACAAAAACAGAAAGTATAAAGGATTAAGTGGTTTTCCAAAATTAAAAGAAAGTCCACATGATTGTTTCGGGGTAGGACACTCCTCAACCTCGATATCTGCAGCTCTTGGCATGGCTGTTGCTTCAAGGCTTAAACAGGAAAAGGAGCCACAATTTGTTGCTGTAATAGGTGACGGATCGATGACCGGGGGACTGGCTTTTGAGGGGCTAAACAATGCCGGTATACAGAATTCTAATCTTCTCGTAATTCTCAATGACAATAACATTGCCATTGATCCTAATGTGGGGGCCCTTAAGGAGTACCTTCTTGATATAACAACTTCACACACCTATAACAAGATGAAAGAGGATGTCTGGCATCTTCTTGGCAAAATAAGCAAGCTCGGTCCCAGGGCCAGGGATGCTGTTCAAAAAATTGAGGGGGGACTGAAAACAGCACTGCTGCAGCACAGCAACCTCTTCGAATCAATGAATTTCAGATATTTTGGTCCGGCCGACGGTCACGATGTAGAACTATTGACAAGGACCCTGAGAGACCTTAAGCAAATTCCGGGGCCCAAATTGCTTCATGTAAGGACAGTAAAGGGCAAGGGGTTCCCCCAGGCAGAACTTAACCAGACCATCTGGCATGCACCCGGCTTGTTTGACAAAAATACGGGTGAACTGCTAAAGGTGAAGTCCAAAAAACCTTCCCCACCCCGGTACCAGGACGTTTTCGGTCATACCATCCTTGAGCTGGCAGAAAAGAATGAAAAAATAGTTGGCATAACACCAGCCATGCCCACAGGATGCTCTCTGAATATCATGATGGAAAAAATGCCCGAACGGACTTTCGATGTGGGCATTGCCGAACAGCATGCTGTGACCTTTTCCGCCGGTTTGGCTGTAAACGGTATGCTTCCCTTTTGCAATATATATTCATCATTTATGCAAAGGGCATATGACCAGGTCATTCACGACGTTGCACTGCAGAATCTCAACGTAATATTTTGCATCGATCGCGGCGGACTGGCGGGGGGTGATGGCGCAACGCATCACGGCTTCTTCGATATTGCATATATGCGCTGCATACCCAACATGACTGTTTCAGCCCCCATGGATGAAGAGGAATTGCGAAATTTGATGTATACTGCCCAGCTTCCTGATATGGGTCCCTTTGCAATACGTTATCCCCGTGGCAACGGTGTTATGGCTGAGTGGCGAAAGCCCTTCAGAAAAATAACCCCGGGCAAAGGAAGAAAACTTCGTGACGGTACCGACCTTGCGATCCTCAGCCTCGGCCATCCCGGCAACTTTGCTGCATCAGCCTGCATAAAGCTTGAAGAGGATAATATAAGTGCGGCTCATTTTGATATGAGGTTTGCAAAGCCCCTGGATGAAGAATTGCTTCATTCCGTTTTTAAAAAATTCAAAAATATCATAACCGTTGAAGATGGTATGTTAAACGGAGGATTCGGAACATCCGTCCTGGAGTTTATGGCTGACCACGGTTACCATGCAAAAATTGTCCGCCTCGGTATTCCCGACAAATTCATCGATCAGGGAACTCTCAGGGAGCTTTATGCCGAGTGCGGTTTCGATGAAGCAGGTATAATAAAATCGGCCAAAAAAATGACTAAGAAACTTATCCTTTCATCAACGGGATAAAAAACTGACAATGCTTTAATTCCCTCTACGGTAAGCGCTACCTGCTAAATTCTTTCAAGGCACAAGCCTGATTCACTGCCATGCAAAAACCCCCTGCATAATACGACACGCTGCAGTCCACTCCTGACACCCCAGGCCGGGAACCCTTCAGCCGTAAAGTTCCACGGGAATTTTCTTGTGTTTTCTGTAACAAATATTTATCTTCGCATTCCCCGATCACCATTGTTTTGCCCGGATGGCGGAATTGGTAGACGCGCTGGTCTCAAACACCAGTGGTAGCAATACCGTGCCGGTTCGACCCCGGCT
>PWPZ01000020.1 GCA_003556985.1 Bacteroidota bacterium | reverse complement strand
CCACAGCAGAGGAACTTGACGCTTTCGCGGAAAAAGTCGGCCCTGTATACGAAAAATACGCAGGTATCGGTATCAGGATTGAAGACGACGTTCTGATTACCGAAGACGGCAATATTGTGCTGTCTGACAATGCCCCCAAAACCATAGAAGATATAGAAGCGGCCATGAGCAGAGATTAAAAATACGGCGGCTGATCATACCCGGTTTAACTTTAATTTAAGATTGTCTTAAACAGATAAAAGAGGAAAAAAAACATTCCCGAAAAATATTGTTTATTATTTTATATATTTGTATAGATGTCTGGATTATTGCTTATTTACTAATAATCATCGAATAATGGAGATTATTAAGAATAAAACTTCCATGATTAATGGAAATATTCGGCCAAACGGGCACGAACCAGAAGTGGTTAAAGAAAAAGCTGAGACCATTATCTCAATAAGAAGGCTGGCCCTTCCGACCTCTGACTATACCGACCATGAAAACTACCAGCTCCTTTGGATTGCCGAGGGGGTTGAAAGCATAACAGTCGATTTCGATACAATTCCCTTTTACCCGAATACGATCATTTTTTTGACACCGGGGAAATTTATTAACCTGGATTTTTCAGATAGCCCACCTGCCGGTTGGATATTGGGTTTTTCACGTGATTTTTTTAAAAACCAGAATCTTGAAGGGCTTAATATTAAGAATGCCGACATTTTTCATGCATACGACGATATGCCACGTATTGTGCTGAGTCCGAAGATAGGTGAAAGGGTTCACTCAATAGCGGAAATGATGGCCGAATTTGCCGGGTCGGAAATACCCAATAAGGAAGTAGCTATCTCGGCCCTTTTGCGTGCATTGCTTGTATATTGCGACAGTAAATGCAATTTAAAACCCTCATTTGGCAACAACCGCCAGGATCTTAACATCGTCAGTCTTTTCAAATATCACGTTTCCCGGCATTTTTTAGAACACCACCTTGTTTCCGATTATGCTCAATTGATGAATATAACCCCAAAATACCTTAACCAGGTAGTGAAACGGGTTATGGGGGTTACCGCCAAATCGATAATTCAGGAACAATTGCTTATCCAGGCCAGCAGAGATCTGAAATTCTCAAATGAAAGCATTAAAGAGATTGCGTTCAAGCTTGGCTTTGCCGAGCCTGAACATTTCAGCCATTTCTTTAAAAAGAGTACTGGAAAAACCCCATCGCTGTTCAGAAACACCTGAACAATCAGAGACTCCCCACCGGTAACCCCTTTTTTACATTCTTATTAACCTGTATCTTTTCGAACCATCCGGATCCGGGCAAAAACATGAACCGTATTGCAGCTCTAATTAAATTGCTGCCGGTACCTGTGGTCTCTTGTTCTGACTACTTTTTTCAACTGAGCGACAGGATTGCTTGAGAAAGGGTGATTTTCGACAACCGGAATTTTTTTCAGGATAAGCTTTTCAATTCCACGTAATTCTTTCCTTTCCTCGGCATCACAAAAAGCGATTGCCGTGCCGTTCAACCCGGCTCTTCCTGTGCGCCCGATTCTGTGCACATAGGTTTCCGGCACATTGGGCAGATCGTAATTGAATACATGGGATAACTCATCTATGTCAATTCCCCTTGCAGCAATATCGGTAGCAACAAGTACTTTCAGGCGCCCTCTTTTAAAGTCGTTCAGAGCATTCTGGCGTGCATTTTGGCTCTTATTGCCATGAATGGCAGCAGCCTTGACATCTGCACGGTGAAGAAACTTCACCACTTTATCGGCTCCGTGCTTGGTGCGTGTAAATACCAGTGCGGTGGAGATCTTTTGCTCCCTGAGTAAATGCAACAGCATTTTTGGCTTGTCGGGTTTGCTGGTGTGATAGATGCTCTGCTCAATACTGTCTACAGTTGAGGCGGGGGGAGTAACCTCCACCTTAACCGGGTTATTCAGTAAATCACTGGCAAGTTTCTGAATTTCTTTAGGCATGGTTGCAGAGAAAAACAAAGTCTGCCTTCTGTCGGGCAACAGCCTGATTACTTTCCTTATATCATGTATAAAACCCATATCAAGCATACGGTCGGCCTCATCCAGCACGAAAATCTCTAACTGGTTTAATCTGATGTAGCCCTGGTTGATCAAATCAAGTAACCTGCCGGGCGTGGCTATAAGCACATCAACTCCCCTTTTAAGGGCTTTGGTCTGCGGAAGCTGTGACACTCCACCATAAACAGTTGTATGCCGGATGCCGGTAAATTTTCCATAAGTGGCAAAACTATCTCCGATCTGGATGGCAAGCTCCCTGGTAGGAGTAAGCACCAGTGCTTTAATGCCGGGTTTTGCTTTATTCTTTTTATGTAATAATTGTAAAATGGGAATTGCAAACGCGGCAGTTTTGCCTGTTCCGGTCTGGGCGCAACCCTGAAGGTCACGGCCTGAAAGCACATGCTGGATGGCTTGCTTCTGAATTGGGGTTGGATAAATATATCCTTCGGCTGTCAGGGCTTCCATGACAGGGTCGATCAATTGTAAAGATGTAAAAGACATTAAAATTATTGGGGTAAATTGGCTGACCAAGACGTTGCATTTTCTGCGCCAGCGGAGAGTAATTATTTGAACGGCTTACAACCTGCCGTAGTAAAAAGTATGCAAAGATACTCTTTATATTTTGAATATCAAGATAATATTGCAGATTTGTTGTTTAGAGTATCACCGGTATCCTCTCCGGCTCTCAGCACCATTATCCGAGCTATTTAAAATATGTATAAATTTGTCCTTTTCTGTAAACTCAAATACTGTCTTATATGAAAGAAATTAAGCCCATCACAATGCCGGGAGTTCACAGGAGTTTTCTGAAATACTTCAACACATTTTCTTATAGCACAGATCTGAAAATTCTTGATCTGGGAGCCGGACATGGGGCCTTAACACAAAAACTTCACGAGATGGGATACAATGTTTCGGCTTGTGACCTTTTTCCTGAGAACTTTGAATTCAGTGAAGTTAAGTGCGATAAAGCGGATATAACTGACAAACTTCCCTATCCCGGTGACACATTTGACATAATTATTGCAGTTGAGGTTAGTGAGCATATTATTGATCACGAAATGTTCTTCAGCGAGTTATCAAGAATTTTAAAACCAGGAGGCCGGCTTTTCTTATCGACACCTAATATTTTATCATTAAAATCAAGAATACGATTTTTATTCAGAGGTTTCTTCTACAGTTTCGATCCGCTTGAAATCAATAATTACGATGGCCTGCAACATGTTGCCTCACTTACACTGGATCAGTATAATTATGTGGCCGTTAAAAATGGATTCACAGAGGCTGATTATGAAATAGATAAAAGGCAAGGTTCTTCTGCGGGGTTTCTGGTGTTAATATATCCGTTTATCTGGTTGAATACAGTGGTAAGGAATTCGCCCGGGATTCATAATAAAATGAAATTACTTTTGGGAAGGTTGCTTTTTTTGAATTTTAGGAATAAAAAACAAACCCCCGCATCTTCTTGAGATGCAGGGGCATGAAGCTTGGTATTGTTGACCGACCAGGACTCGAACCTGAACCGGCAGAACCAAAATCTGCAGTGCTACCATTACACCATCGGTCAATCAATTTTTTAAATACCGTGCAAAAGTAATAAAAAAATTTCATTCCCGCTTAAACCAAAATGACAGCAGCTCCAAATTTAAAGGAATCGGGATTCAGTAAATTGCAGGGCAGCTATTTATATAGTTCCGAAATATCAACATAAATGTTATATTCCTTTATCCTGTCACCCTTCAATTTGAAAACATTTGCAAAAGGCACATTCAATTTACTGGTATCCTGTCTTATGTAGGTAACGGTACCGTTGCATGCAAGAATTTCTTTTTCGCCGAAAATTTCATCAATCTCATGAGTAAGGCCGGCGATCGAGTCATTAAACCCCTGAATAGCAGTTCTCACATTGTCACGTCCTTGTATACCGGGCATATTGCCAAAACGGAAAAAGACATCCTCATCCAGAAATGCAAGAAAACCTTCCATATCTTTATTATCAATGCTTTTGAATAATTCCGGAATACTTTTTTTTATATGCATGTTGGTAAAATTTTAGTTTAACTTGTAAACCCGAGTCCTTCGCGGTGAAGTTCTGGCGGAGCTTTACCCGAAAGACATGGGTGATTAGTAGTGGATAGTGTGTGTACAACAAAGGTCCGCCTTATTTGTTTGAACAGTAAAACAGATTCAGCATGTGTCCCGTTCACTGCAAGATGCCCGGACTCATATACCTGAACGCTGGCGATGCTTTTGCTTTTATTCTTTTTAACCATTAAATTGCCGGAATTCAATAAACCAATCTTCTCTGACCATGAGAAATATTTTAATTTTCCTGAGCATTTCAATTCTGTTTTCATGCTCCCCTTCCGGGGAAAAGGACGATTCACTTCCCTTTATAAAGGGCGTTTACGGTAACCCGGGAGCCTTGCTTGAGGCGGGCTATTCCTTCGACTCTCTGGGCATGAATGCTGTATTTGTCAGAAGCATATCGCTCAACCGTGAATTCTTCGATACGGCACGGGAACAGGGATGCAGAGTGTACGTGGAGTTTCCTACACTTCTCGGGAGAAATTATTTACAGGACCATCCCGATGCATGGCCCATAAACGAAATGGGTGATCCTTCGCCTCCGGCAGATTGGTTTATGGGTATTTGCCCTACTCATCCCGGCTTCAAAGAGTATCGTGCTGACCAGCTCAAAGATATCATGACGAATTTCGATGTAGACGGGATATTTATCGATTACCTGCATTGGCATGCACAGTTTGAAACAGCAGAACCAATATTACCCGAAACCTGCTTTTGCGACAGATGTACCGGTCTGTTCGAAGAGGATAAGGACATTGAAATTCACGGCAACTCCATACCCGAGAAAGCAGGCTGGATATTGGCAAATGCCGATGGCCAATGGAGGGACTGGAGAAACAGCATATTGAACGGATGGGTAACCGATATGGGTGCTATCGTCAGCGAATACAAGCCGGAAGCGCTCCTTGGGGCTTTCTATTGCGCCTGGTATCCGGCCGACCATGACTCTGCACTTTACCGTATAATGGGAATAGATGTGTCAGCACTGGCCGGACTGACAGATGTATTGTCGCCGATGCTTTTCCATAAAATGAAAGACAGACCACCTTCCTGGGTCGGGGAATACACTACCTGGCTTGATGAACTGACCGGAGCAGGGGAAAAGGGGAAACCCCTGGTGTGGCCTATAGTACAGGCCCACAACAACCCCGGCATTGTAACTCCGGAAGAATTCAAAAAAGTGATGACCGAAGGCTCACAATTTCCTTCAACCGGTATAATGATGTTTTCCGATCAGGCGCTATTACAGGATCCAGAAAAGATAAGGGTAATGAAAGAGTTCTATTAAATCTCTCAATTATCATCTCCAGTATTTTCCTGGAAAAGATGAAAAACTTCTACTGCCATTTGTTCCGGAAGACATAATGATCCTTTCCATATTGTCACCAATATTAACATGATGACCTTCCGGCAGGTTCAGACGAAGTATGACTTCTTCGAACCTCCATTGCTCCGGCTGTGCTGCAGCAAACAGATCATCAAAAACAAGCAGGGAATCGGTCTGAGTCCAATTGTATGAGATACTCTCTGCGTTTATTTCGGCCCGGAGCGGACTCGATCCGCGCGCGCTCCTTTCAATTGACAGTCTGGGATTGTCAAACTGTCCGTATCTTATGCTCAGAGAGGGATGTGCATAATAGATTTCACTTTCAGGCTCAAAATACATTCCCCTCAGGGGCTTTGTAAACCAGCCCGCCTCTTCGAGTGATTCAGGTCTGACACGTTCATTTAGCTCCAGGTACAGGATGTTGCCCGGAACCGGATCAAGAACGACTGTTTCCTGGGAAATTCCGGTGTGACTAAATTTCCTTGCTTCCACGATGCTCATGCTGAAAAGCACCGACAGACTGATAATCCAGATGACAAGTGCCGCAATGCCAAATCCGCTGTCGCGGGTCCTGAGCTGGAAGGCAAGTTTTATCCCTCCATAAATAATGGCAAACAGGGGTATAGCCACTGCAATAAACAGGGCAACCAAAATAATCGTAAGGTTTACAGGCTCTACGAACGCCGAAAGTAACTGGCTGACCGAATGGAAATCGCCGTCAAGCCATCCAAATACAAACGGAGAGCTGAACACGAAAACTCCCGTGAAAGCCAAAAGGGCAACAAATCCGGCGAATACCATAGCCACCCCGATCAAAACGGCCACAACCTTCAGCAGAACAACAATGATCCTGCCCAGTACCTGGAAAATCTCTTCAACAGCAGAGGAAGCCTGCTTGTAGCCCCGGGTTTTTTCGATATTCTTAAAGTTTTCCTTTACCCCGTCGTACTCCTCCTTTACAGTTTTTTCAATGCTGGAAAGCGTCACCCGTTCTCCCCTCATTTCAAGCCTCTGGGAAACAGTAGCCGCCCTGGGAACGGCAATCCACAATATAATATAAACCAGTCCCCAGGCACCATATCCTGCGATCAGAAGAATCACGAAAAGTATCCTGATCCAGACCGGCTCAATTCCGAAATAAGCACCAAGTCCGCCGCAAACACCCCCAAAAACTGAGCTCTCAGGATCCCTGTAAAGTCTTCTGGGTCCGGTTACGATTCTCTTTTTTTCTCCTCCAGTCCCTTCGGCCGACTGCTCCTCGTCCTCCTCGGCCTCTTCAACAAAATCACTCGGATCGCCCATTATTTCAATGACTTCATTTACATGGCCAATAGTAATTACCATCTTCTGATTATCGGTGCGGGACTGGAACAGTTCGGCAATACGTGATTCTATATCGTCAACTATCTCTTTCCCGCCGGCTTTGCCGGTGAAATAAAGTTCGACGGACTTCAGGTAGTGGTTTAGTTTTTCATATGCATCCTCATCAATATGAAAAATCACTCCGCTGAGATTTATTTTTATAGCTTTCTTCATTGTTTACAGGTATTAGATTTTAGGCTGACTCCTTTTCAGGTTAATTGAGTTCACTGCGGTTATCAGGTCCTGCCACGAATTGTCAAGTTCTGCAAGGAACGATTTACCTTTATCGGTAAGAGTGTAGTATTTCCTTGGCGGCCCCTGCTGCGATTCTTCCCACCGGTAGCTGAGCAACCCCGAATTTTTCTGGCGGGTAAGCAATGGATACAGGGTGCCTTCCACAACAATCATTTTGGCTTCTTTCAGCTCGTTGATTATATCAGACGCATAGGCGTCATTATTTGCAAGAATAGACAAAATACAGTATTCCAGCACTCCCTTTCTCATCTGCGCCTTGGTATTTTCCAGGTTCATATCATAAAATTTTATTTATCAGTAACAATATTATTGTGCCGCCGGCAAGCAGACTGAAAAGTCTTCCTTTTAATATGGCAATTTGTAATTCCCTTCCGGGGAATTCAATAGCTCTGACTTTACCGGTATTGGCGTATTTATATCTATAACTGTTATTTTCAGTTGGCTTTAACATCATGACCAGTTAATTAAATTTTAAAATTCTTTCTTACATTTTCAAATTCTGCCCTTACTGCCCGCCCGATATTATTTATGTTTACCGGTTCTCCCATCATTTCAAGTTTTTGCGCGGTTGTAACCGCCGGCGGTATTACAAGCCACAGCAGAAGATAAACCAATACTCCCGAAAAGGCCATAAGAGCAAGTACCACGAATATTATCCTTATCCAGAGCTTCTCAATTGACAGATAGGCTGCAATACCGCTGCAAACACCTCCAAGGATACGGTTATCGACGTCCCGGTACAATCTTTTTTTGACCCTTTCTCCTTTAGCATCCTCCGTTGTTTCACTGTCCGTTTCACCGGCAAAATCTTCAGGCTCGCCCATTATCGTAATAACTTCTTCAACATTTTTAAGAGTTATAGCATTGGTCAGGGAATGTTCTCCTGAAGTTAGCAGTTCGGCAATCCTTTCTTCAATATCGTTCATTATATCCTGCCTGTCACTGCTCCCGGTATAGTGGCTTTCGATCTTTTCCAGGTAAACCTGCAAAAGTTCATATGCATCTTCATCTAAACTGAAGACGGTTCCTCCAATATTTACTGTTATCGTTTTTTTCATTGTATCTGGTATAATTAGAATTATTGAATATCTGATGTTAACCGTCAGCCGTTAGCCTGGTAGCTGGCAGCCTTTTAGCCCGGTAGCCTTTTAGCCCGGTAGCTGATACTCTTTACTGTCATCTTTTTGCTATTAGTATTTTTGGCTTCATCTTTATATTACTATGCAAAGATATAAAATAATTTTACTACTATGCAATACATAGTATTATTTTTTTTTGAAAAATCACTTTATACCTTCACCCTTCCTGTCAATTTATAAAAAAACTGCAATCAAAAATCAGCAAACCCGCCTTCGTTGAAGTTGTAAAGTCCCGGCAGGTCCCTGCCTGAAATGGATGGTTCTGTAGCAGCATTAAAATAATACCAGACTAAAGTCCGGATAAGAAAGGTGAGTTGAAGAAGTTGAGTTCACACCTTACTGGCAATTATGTTAAATAACAGTAAATACCTGAGGAAATTCATTGTATACCGTGTCCCTATCCATTATATTTACCGGGCAAATTCACAAGAATTAAAATAACTGATAACTTAAAAGTAGAATTATTCCCTTATTCGAATAAATACGGGGAAATATACTGAACCGTTAATACATCCCGTTTACCCATAAGTTTTCATTTAAATTACCAGAAAGCATGAATAAAGAAAGAATAAAAGCTATCCCCAGGAGGAAATTTCTGGAGATGAGCCTTAAGGGCGGACTTGTTCTGGCAGCCACACCCACCCTGATCGGACAGCTGACTTCCTGCAATGCCTCCACGGCACCAGCACCCGGGATGGACCTCGACAAGCAGGTTCTTGACCGGGTCATTGCCAAAGCCCTTTCACGGGGAGGCGAATATGCCGATGTATATCTTGAAAACAGGGTGTCAAGGCAGATTATAATGGAAGAATCCCTTTTCAGAAGCGGACTTCATGGCATTTCCCAGGGAGGCGGTGTCAGGGTTATCTGTGGCGACAAGACCGGGTTTGCCTATACCGATGAAATTACCGAGGAGAACCTTATGAGGGCCGCCGAGGTTGCCTCTTATGTTGCCAGGAACTCATCCACAGTGACCCCGGTAAATATTGCTCCGACCGAACGTGATTGTTTTGTTGCCGTTAACCAGCCCCTGAACGAGATAGCCGACACCCGTCGTATTGAGATCATGGAAAGGGCTAACCAGGCGGCACTGGATTACGATCCGCGAATCAAGATGGCAAAAATCGACTATTATGATCAGGTCAGAAGCAGGGTGCTCGCAAACAGCGAAGGAATATATCTGCGCGATGAATTGCCGCTTTTATTCTTTATAGTGGAAACCATGGGTGAGGAAGGAAACAGCCGCCACATGTCGCGCGAGAGGGTAAGCATGCACTCGGGTTTTGAAATGTTTGACAAGCATACTCCGGAAGATGTTGCCCGCAGGGCTGCAAGGGAATCGATCGCTATGCTTCACGCAGAGGACGCACCTGCCGGCATCATGGATGTTGTAATGATAAACGGATGGGGCGGCGTTCTGATTCACGAAGCAGTGGGTCATCCCCTCGAAGCTGATAACATAGCCAAGGGCATCGGGGCCTTTACCGGAAAAGTGGGCCAGAAGGTTGCAGTAGATAATTTCACTCTGGTGGATGACGGTACAATCCCCAATCTCCGCGGCACCATCAATTTCGACGATGAAGGCACACAGGCCAGGCGCAATGTGCTTATTGAAAACGGTGTTCTGAGGGGCTATATGACCGACATTCTTTCTGCCAAACAGCTGGATATGGAACGCACAGGCACCGGCAGGCGTCAAAGCTTCCGTCATATACCCATTCCCCGGATGACCAATACCTATATAGAAAACGGAACCGACAAGCCTTCCGATATCGTTGCCTCTACCAATAAGGGGCTTTATGTACAGAGCCTTAGCGGCGGAAGCGTGAACCCGGTAACCGGCGTTTTCAACTTTACCTGCCGGGAGGCTTACATCATTGAAAACGGCAAAAAGACCCAGGCCGTGAAGGGAGCAACCCTGATCGGTTCATGCATGGGAATCATTTCCAGCATTGACGCCGTCGGAGACGACCTTGATTTCGCACCCGGTATCTGCGGAAAAGGCGGCCAGATGGCCGAAGTTACATGCGGCCAGCCCACGGTGAGGATAAGGGGTATCAATGTAGGCGGAAGCCGGGCTTAATTTTTAAATTAATTACCATGAAGCCAGCTACCAGCACTATTCGATCTGACAATCCGCGGCCGGTCACGTGTGAACGAAATTGGCCAACTAATTAAATTAAATATTTACTGATGAACTATAAAGAATTAACAGAAAGTCTTGTTGCAAGATGTCTCCGGCAGGGAGCAGATTCCGCCGAGGTTTATCTGCAGACCGGAAGGAACCTGTCCATCAGGGT
>PWPZ01000040.1 GCA_003556985.1 Bacteroidota bacterium | reverse complement strand
TGAACTTGCCGGGCTTGTAGATATAGTTGCAGAAGGAGATGATTATGGTACACAGGAATCACAACTTATCGGGCCTGATCATTTCAGAGAGTTTTATAAGCCTCATATAAAGCGTATCCTGCATTCGATTAAAAAAAAGGCGCCCGAATCAAAATTAATGTTTCATTCCTGTGGAAATGTCAGGCCGATAATTCCCGATTTTATTGAGATCGGGGTTGATATACTTAATCCGGTACATATAACGGCAGCTGGCATGGAGCCCTTACAGCTTAAAAAAGATTTTGGCAAAGATGTAGTATTCTGGGGTGGAGGAGTTGATACACAAGGAGTCTTGCCTTCAGGATCCCCTGATAAGGTTGCAGATAATGTGAAAAAAAATGTTGAGGCACTTGCTCCCGGTGGCGGGTATATTTTTGCTACAGTTCACAACATTCAAAATGATGTTCCACCTGAAAACATAATGGCTGTCTTTGAAACTTTTCGTAAATTGAAATATTATTAGATCTTGCTTTAATATTAATTATAAATACTCAAATTATGAAAAAAGAATTCATCAATTCACGTCGCAGTTTTATTAAAAAATCTGCACTGGGTGCTGCAGGAATTACAATCGGGGGAGTTGGCATGAGTGCCAGAGACTACGGGAGAATTATCGGAGCCAATGACAGGCTGAATGTGGCTATTGTCGGACTTGGCCGGAGATTGGGTGGATTTATTGAACCAGTTGCCAGGAAACAGAGCAATGTAAATCTTTTATATCTGTGCGATGTTATGAAAAGCCAGCGTGAAAGCGCCGCTGAAAGATTTTCAAGGAGTATTGATTATGTCCCTTCACTTGAGGATGATGTGCGACGCATCTATGAGGACAAAAGAGTAGATGCCATAATAGACCTGACACCTGATCACTGGCATACCCCCGGTACCTGTTATGCTGTTAAAGCAGGTAAGCATGTATATGTTGAAAAACCCTGCAGTCACAATCCCCGCGAAGGAGAACTGCTGACAGAACTGTACAGGAAATATGGCAAGGTAATACAGATGGGAAACCAGCAGGTCTCATCGCCTGAGACTATAGAGATAATTAATGAAATACATAATGGTGTAATTGGAGTTCCGTATAAAGCCATTGCTTTTTACAGTAACCGTAGGGGTGCTGTGCCTGTTCCCGTGAAAGCACCGGTACCCGAAGGACTGGATTGGGATTTATGGCAGGGTCCTGCACCCAGACAGGATTACAGGCATAACACCTGGAATTATAACTGGCACTGGTATGGCTGGACCTGGGGTACGGCGGAGACCGGAAATAACGCGGTGCACGAACTTCACATAGCCCGCTGGGCATTGCAGGCAGATTTCCCCGAAAGGGTAGATGTAGTTGCAGGTAAAAATCATTTCATAGAAGATGGATGGACCATGTATGATACAATGGATGTCACTTTTAAATTTCCTGGCAACAAGAGCATCAAATGGGATGGGAAAAGTCGTAATAATTATGAGACATATGGTTCACACAGGGGGATTCTCATTTACGGGTCAGAGGGATCGGTATATGTTACACTATTACGAGGTGGAGGATATAAACTTTTTGATCGTGATGGTAATTTAGTCCGGGAATCATGGGCAGCCGATCAGTGGGGAGTAACTGAGCTTGATGAACAGGGTGACATGTCAACCAGGCATGTGGTAAACTTTTTTGATGGTGTACGGGGTAAGGCATCACTAAGATCACCTATAGACGAGGGAGTTAAAAGCACTCATCTTTGTCATCTTGCAAATATAGCCTACAGGACAGGAAAGGGGTTTGATGTGAATTCCGTTAACGGACAGGCACTTGACCGTGATGCTCTGCAACTTTGGAGCCGGGAATATGAGCCTGGTTGGGAACCCGTAATATAGCGTTACTTCAATGAGCACGAGGATCGGGGCGGGAGGGAAGGCGTGCCATTTTATGAACTTCGACCGAAGGAAAGTCAAACTCTTCGGTTACCTGTCCCTCTATAAGGTATACGCCGGGTCCGGTAAAGGGATACTTTTTCAGCACCTGCGGGAAGTTGACGGTATCAAAGAATTCGCCCTTCCCGTCAAGGAAGCAGCCGAACTGCATGATCTCCCTTTTAACCGTACGAACATATTTGGTGGTTACCAGGTCGCCCACCATTCGCACCGTTCTGCCTTTGCCTGCCGCCGGGGCATTACCTGACATTCGTACATCCCGGCCATTGCCGGAATGAAGATCGGCGGCCTTGGGATTGCATTCCTTTCGCTCAGCCCTGACGGTATCAGCTGAGGTATTGTCTGTTTTTTGCACAGTCCTGCCGGTATCAGCATGAAGATCAGCCGCCATGGCATTGCCGCGGTAGGAGGTCTGCAACATATCGAAGCGCGACATGGTGACCGGGAAGCCAAGCAATTCGGTCTCGTCCCAGGCATCTTCCAGCAGGGTGTCGTTCATTGGAGGGAGAGTATATGATTTTGCTGCTTCGCTGAAAAGTTTTCTTCCTGCCGGTATCTTTTTCTCCTTTGTTGCCAGGAAGTGGGCCTCCCAAAGCAGCTCCTTTTTTGTTTTGCCGGTAAAACGGAATGCCCCGCAGCGGATCAGTATCTTCACCTGCTCGATG
>PWPZ01000021.1 GCA_003556985.1 Bacteroidota bacterium | reverse complement strand
TTCCTGTATGCCCAGGAATTCCTCAACTCTCTTTTTCGTGTCCTGATAGTGGAAAATGAGATCTTCAAATCGTACATGAAGCACGTTTTCCGGCAAGTCTTTTAGCTGCCGGTGCATATCGTCATACCGCCTGTTGTATTCATTGATGTAGCGGTCCACCCTTTCAGCCGGTTCCAGATGGTGATATCGCTTTTTCCCCTTTCGGATGATGTCACAGTACTGGTCCCTCACATCCCTGGTCACCACGATGATCGCGACGGTTGGAAGCAATCTGGCCATTATCATTTCACCTGGTTTACTATACAAATTGTGCGGATTGACCATCTGGTCGTAAACGGGGATCTGTCCGCTATTTTTCTCAACGTACGATGCGGAGACCGTTTCAAAATACTGCTCAAAACAATCGGTCAGTACCGTGGTCCGCTGCTCACGTGACAGCTTGTCCAGCCGGCTGTCAAGGTCTGCAAGTCGTTCAAAGAGCATGCCGGTTGCCGCCTTGTAGCCGGGCACTCTTTTCTCATATCCTCTTTTTGCCAACATCAGACGGGACATGTCCGATACGTGCCTGTTCAGGATTTTTACTACAGGTCCGGGCAGGCGGATCAGGATCTTGTAGTAGACGGCAAGAGGCAGGGTTGGACGGTCCCCATAGTTGACGGCATGCCGTTTCAGTTCATTAAATGTTGCCGTATTTACTCTTACTCCCTTGTAGAAATTGGCAGCCAACTCGTATAGATAATCTCCCGGCCGGAATTCGCCATCGACGACTTTCAGTTCCGTGTACTCGCGGAGCATGTCAATGAGCGGGGTCGATCCCGTGGATACGGATCCTCCAACGGTTACAAAGCGGAACTTGTTCATATTTTACATGAGTTTTATATTTTCCCCCGAAAGGTACACGTTAAATTCAGCAATTCACCAAAATAAGATTTTGGCGTATTCAAATTGCGGAGTACTTCTGGATGAATTTTTCAATCCCATCCTTGTGGATTACGCCGATCTGGACTGGAATTTCCTCAAGTTCTAGAATCAATGAGATGGAGAATCTGTGAGAACCACCACGGGAAAAAATGGGTTCTCCGTGCCTGTTGAAATGCATATAAATCCCTCCCTTTTCCCTCATTGCTTTCTTTCCATTCAACTCTTTTTGAGTTAACAGCTTTCTTTCATTCTTAATGGTTTCATAAAGTTCATCCAGCCTGTCAAACCTTCTTTTTACATCATCCCAGGTTCGACATCCATCCGGGTCTGGTTTCTCCTCAAAGGCCCGTGCCATATTTGCATATGCACCTGCGTCTTCCCACGAAATACCATCAACAAAGTGTTTTCTGCAAATATGATACTTTTCCAACTCGCTAACCGGATATGTTTGCAGATCCCAATCACCTCCCATCACCATACCTGAAAGTGCATATTTACGATGCAGAGCGCTCTTTTTCTGCACCAGTTTGACATCTTTGGGATTTATAAAAAAAAAAGTTGGGCAAAAGCTGGTGCTCCTTTTCCGTAAAAAAGCCTGTTTTTAATCCCTCGTGTATAATGCGTATGGTTACGGACCAGTCTTCTCCCTTGTCTGGCGAGATCTATTAAGTTCATTGCTTGAGTTTAGTTTCAATATACAACAGCGTTAAATGACATTTGCAACTGCCAAGTTTTATAACTTCTTCTCCTATTACAATGCAATACTTTTCTATCTCTTATTCCTATACTTAATATATTTTATCTTTAAAAAAAAGACAAAACGCCTGTGTATCATTAAATCAAATAGTCTTTTTTTATTTCTATGCAAGATATTCAATCCAGACACCGCTATTACATCTTCTGTTGTAATATTTTCCATGATTAAGTTATAATACTTGAGATATGTTTCATAATTATTATACTTTACAGCATCTTTCATGATCCTTAACACATTCAGGCTAAACAATTTGTAATAGTACTCAGAATAATCTTCAAACATTCCATTGTCAGTCAGGACTTTTCGCAGGTACTGCATGCCTTCTAACTGATAAAACCTGTTCTCGTCAAATGATCGTACTATGCTTCCCCTTCTTTCCCTGTAGAAATACAGCTTTTCCGGAATCACAACAACTTTATTTGAGCGAAGCAAAACATCAGGAAGTATAAACATGTTGGCATGCTTTCTAATATGTCTGTAATCAACACCCTCAAAAAGCTCTCTTTTATATATGCCATCCCATGTATATGTGGATATGGTCCTGCGTACAAACCCACCCATTATTTCTTTTTTACCATTTAAAACCACTCTTCCATCAATTTTTGAACCGGGGAATTTCCTGTACTTTATGTTGTTGAATTGCAATACATTGCACTTGCATATATCCGCTTCTTCCTTCTCTATGTTGTCATGGAGCAATTCAATCATGTTCAATTCAATATAGTCATCACTGTCCACAAAACAGATGTAATCCCCGGTTGCATGATCTAATCCCCTGTAAATCGCCTGTGTGAATCCCCTGTTTTCCTGGGATAAAATCACAATATTACCATGCAATTCTGAATATCTCCTGCAAATATCCTGGCTATTATCTGTAGAACCATCATTGATCAATATCACCTCATCTGGTTTCCGTGTTTGGTTGACTACGGAATCCAGACACGTTTCCAGGAAAGGTTCCACATTATAAACCGGTATGATCA
>PWPZ01000050.1 GCA_003556985.1 Bacteroidota bacterium | reverse complement strand
GGGTTAAAAATCTTTCCATCCCCCGGATGCTGAATATTGCCGAAGAGAGAATAAACGAGGCCGGGAATATGGATGCAATAGTGAGTTTTTTTGATTTCCCCGGAACAGTTCTTCTTCCCATATTTGCAAAGAAATATAACCTTACCGGCCCCTCCCTGCAAAGCGTGATAAAATGCGAGCATAAGTTCTGGAGCCGGCTTGAGCAGCAAAAAGCCATTCCCGCCAATATTCCACGGTTTATCTCACCACGAGGTAATGCTTAACCTCGCATTAAACCGCAGGCCTGAGAAATTTGAACATAAAGGTGAATTTAAGGTGGCAGCCCACTTTATGCACCGTTCATTCAAGCCGGGGGTGGTCAGGAAAGTTCCCTCCGAAAAGGAAATTGAGGATCTTAAAAAAAAATATCCTGACCTGCTTATAAAGGTCAATATAAGGGAGGGAATGGATCTTGATGATATGCCGCCCCATCATATTGACAGCTACAGTTATGTGCTGGCCAATATTTTCCTGGGGGCACAAAATACCCGGGAATTACTGGAAAAGTATCATGATGTAACCGATAACCTTTCCATTGGGATTGATCACCGCAAAAGCTAGCCGTGCGATATTTGCCAAAACTAACCCGGGGCCATATTTAACCCGCTGCAAAATATTTACGATGTCATTGCTTACTAATATAAAGCTCAAGTAAGCCACCTTTTTACGGTTGGTGATTAATGGCTCACGACAACAATGTCAAAGTAAGCCACCTTTTTACGGTTGCTGCTGATAATAGTATAATTTATTAGCTCAAGCCGGATTTTTTATCCCTGGCCAAATCCTTGGCAGAGCTTTGAACATTTTGTAAATTTGTTAGACAGGTTATTTTAAGTTGTAAAATTCACAATGAGAGGTTATGAAAGATATCAATATAATTGAAAATGAGTGGATACCTATGAGCGACGGGACAAATCTTGCCGCCAAGATCTGGTTGCCGACCGATGCCGAAGAAAATCCCGTGCCGGGAATTCTGGAATACATTCCTTACCGTAAAAGGGACTTGAAAGCGGTTAATGACCAGAAGATGCATGGTTTTTTTGCACACAATGCATACGCGGGAATAAGGGTTGATCTGAGGGGAAGCGGAGATTCTGAGGGTATCCTTAGAGACGAATATCTTCAGCAGGAACTTAACGACGGGATTGAGGATATAAAATGGATAGCTTCCCAGCCCTGGTGTGACGGTAACGTGGGTATGATCGGTATTTCATGGGGAGGGTTCAATGGCTTGCAGATAGCCGCGCTACAGCCGCCGGAGCTAAAGGCCGTTATCACGGTAGCCTCATCGGACGACCGCTATGCCGACGATGTGCACTTTATGGGTGGCTGCCTGCTTTCAGACAATCTTTCCTGGGCATCCGTAATGTTTGCCAATAACAGTTGTCCGCCTGATCCTGAGATAGTAGGTGAAAAATGGAGGTCTATGTGGCTTGAGAGACTGGAAGGCAGCGGTTTATGGCTGAAGAAATGGCTGGAGCACCAGCACCGTGATGATTACTGGAAGCATGGTTCGGTTTGTGAGGACTATGATGCGATCAAGTGTCCGGTAATGGCGGTCAGCGGATGGGCTGACGGCTATTCAAATACGGTTTTCCGGCTTCTGGAAAATCTTAAGGTACCCCGGCATGGGATAGTGGGAGCGTACGGGCATAAATATCCCCACATGGGCGGACCGGGACCGGTAATCGATTTCCTCAGTGAATCAGTCCGCTGGTGGGACCAGTGGCTGAAAAACATCGATAATGGTGTAAAAGAGGAGCCCATGCTAAGGACCTATATGCTGGATTCGGTTTCTCCTTTGTCTTCCGACCGGCCCGGGCGGTGGATCGACGAGCAGTCATGGCCCTCTTCCCGGATTGAAGAAGACACTTACCGGCTCGATGCACTGGATTTGGGATTACACAATTTGTCGTCGGGAGAGGATAAAGAGGCACTGAGCATACAAAGTCCTCTGAACGTGGGATTATTTGCGGGAAAATGGTGCTCATACTCCGAATCGACCGATCTGCCCAGTGACCAGAGGGAGGAAGACGGAGGGGCGCTGGTTATAAACAGTTCCGTCCTCAAAGAGGATTATGAAATACTGGGCAAGCCTTACCTTACATTAAAGCTTAAATCAAATAAGAGGGTGGCCATGGTTGCAGCCAGGATCTCCGATGTGGGCCCCGACGGAAGGGCTACCAGGGTCACATTCGGCCTGCTGAACCTTACCCACAGAGACAGTAATGAGGAACCCCGGGAGCTTGAGCCTGGCAAGATCTATGAGGTAAAAGTGCCCATGAATTATATTGCACAGAGTTTTCCTGCAGGGAACCATATAAGGATTTCCATTTCCACATCTTACTGGCCCCTGGCATGGCCGTCCCCGGAACCGTCGAAGCTGACCATTTATCCCACCGAGAGTTTCCTGGTGCTCCCCCACAGGAAAGCCGGGGAAAGAGATGTTTCCAAAAGAGCCCTCAAAAAGCCCGGTAAACTCGATGAACTTGAAACCACCCTTTTGGTCCCTGCCAAACGGGAATGGATAGTTGAGCGCAACCTGGCAACCAATGAAGTTACTCTTAAAATCGAAAATGATGATCCCCAGTATTTGTTGCATCATACAGGTACGGAATTGAGAAAGGATGTTACCGAAAAGTATTATTACAGTAACAACAAGTATGACACTGTAAGAGGTGAGGTTAAAAGTGTCAGGGAATTCCGGCGGGAAGGCTGGAAAATCAAAACCATAACCCGGACCATCCTCACCTCAACCCGAACCCATTTCCTTATCAGGGCGACCCTCGATGCGTATGAAGGAGATCTGAGGGTGTACAATAAATCATTCGACGAGAGGATAGCAAGAGACCTCGTTTAAAGGGTTAGCAATTTGAACCTGCGGTCATAACAAATTTATAATGGGATCTTAAGTCAGCCTTTTACATGTAGAATTTCCATACAGCATTAAAACCGGATCGTCCATGATCTATTTTCAATATTTGCACAGAATCAAATGAATGTCACATCAGATAAATTTAGCAAAATGAGATATTTCATGTGAGATCGACCACAGGTCAAAATATTGTCATGGTAAGATCCATCAGACCAGCTAATTAAATATTTCTGATATAATATTATCATATGGATAAAAAAAAGAAAAATATTTTTGTTGTCGGCCTTGATGATTTTAACCTGGAAAAGCTCCGGAAGCTCCATGAGGCCCGGGAATGCGAGTTCCTCCCTGCAGCAAAATTCGATGAAATAAGGGGGGTGGAAAGTTTTGACATTCCAAAACTCCTTGATGTTGCCGATGAGAGAATAGAAAAGGCGGGGGGTATAGATGCAATAGTATCCTACTTTGACTTTCCCGGAACAATACTGGTTCCCATAATTGCAAAAAAATATAACCTCCCGGGACCCTCAATTGAAAGTGTGCTGAAATGCGAACATAAGTACTGGAGCCGGCATGAGCAGAAAAAGGTGATTCCTGACAACATCCCCCGGTTTAAACCATTTGACCCTTTCGATGACAATGCCTACAAAAAAATCACTTTTAACCCCCCGTTCTGGATAAAACCCGTCAAATCCTATCATTCATACCTGGCATACAAGATCAGGGATGCAGATCAGTTTAATGAAGCAATGGAAGAAGTCCGCGAGAATATCGACTATATGGAAAAGCCCTTTTTCCATATTATTGATAAGTACAGTGACCCTGATGAATTTTCCGGAATGAAGGAAAAGATGTATGCCGAAACTCCCATAGGGGGGCATCAGTGTACCCTGGAGGGTTATGTCTTCGATGATGAAATTGTGGTTTATGGCATTATTGATTCAATTACCGAAGAAGGAAAATCCTCATTTGCCCGTTATGAATATCCTTCTTCCCTGCCCCAGGAAGTCCAGTTCAGGATGGCCGATATAGCAAGAAAGGTTATAGGGCAGGTCGGCCTGAAAGCCTCTGCCTTTAATATTGAATTTTTTTATGACTCCGAAGCCAACGAGATTTATCTGCTGGAGATAAATCCAAGGATTTCCCAGTCGCACGGCGATATATTTGAAAAGGTTCATGGTCTGTCCAACCATCATATAATGCTCAACCTGGCTCTTAACCAAAGGCCAGAGCCCCTTGAGAACGAGGGTGAATTTGCTGTGGCTGCACACTTTATGCTCAGGTCATATCATCCCGGCCTAGCCAGGAATGTTCCCGGCAAGGAAAAAATTGATGCCCTGAAGAAAAAATATCCGGAAATGGTTATTCAAATATCCGTAGAGGAAGGCACGGATCTGGATGACCTTCCCGATTATCATATAGACAGCTACAGCTATGTGCTTGCCAATATCAATCTTGGAGGGGAAGACCGGGAAGATCTGCTTGATAAATACAATGATGTGGTCAGGGAACTGGCCATTAAGGTGGAAAAGAAATAAAAAGCCGTCACGACTTTCTTCTCGTGCCGAATCCTGCCGTTATGCGGTCGAGGATGATAGCCAGAATGACTACTACCAGCCCTGCCTCGAATCCCTGGCCTACCTGAAGCCTTTGTATGCCTCTAAGTACATCTGCTCCAAGTCCCCCCGCCCCGATCATAGCGGCAATAACCACCATTGACAACCCGAGCATGATGGACTGGTTCAGTCCCGCCAGTATAGTAGCTTTAGCCACCGGCATCTGTACTTTCAAAAGTTTCTGTGTGCTGGTGGCCCCAAAAGCATCGGCAGCCTCAACAAGCTCATGTGGCACCTGTCTGATCCCCAGGTTAGTCAGCCTGATAAGTGGCGGCAGGGCAAATACAAAAGTTGCCACTACTCCCGGCACCAGTCCAAGTCCGAAAAACATCACCGCAGGGATAAGATAGACAAACGCCGGCATAGTCTGCATAAAGTCAAGGATGGGCCGCATAACCGCATTGACCCGGTCACTCCGTGCAGCCCAAATGCCCAGGGGAAGTCCCAGTAATACCACAAGCAATTCTGCTGTCAGTACCAAAGCAAGGGTTTCCACAAACGGTTCCCATAGTCCGATATTTTCAGAAAGCAATAAACCCAGAAATGCAACTATGCTGTTCTTCCATCCCGCCATATACCATGTAATAGCGGTAATTATTATAATAAGCACCAGTGGGTGTAAGAACAGCATGCCGTCCTTGAAGTTATTAACCAGGAAAAAGATTAGTGTGCTAAAGCCATCGAAGAAAAAAGCAAATTCTGTTTCCAGGTATTCAACTGCCGCTGTAACCCAGTCTCTCAATGGAATTCGGTAAGGAAACATAATGGTAATGTTTTAATATCATATTAAATGCCACTACCCGAACGGGGGTAGTTTACACAAAAAGCGAAAAAGTTATTCCCCCTCAACTTCCGGCCGGTACGATTCTGATAGCGCAGCAATTAAGGTTCCCTTTACGATTACTCCTTTTAATTTGTTATTTTCATCAGTAACGGGTAAAGGGCCGAACTCAAGGCCGGTGTATTTGTTTATCACCTCACTCAAGGGGGTATTTTCGTAAACCTGTTCTGTTTTGTGCAGCAGTGAGTTGTCGAAAGGGAGGGGCTCCTTATCCTTGTGTTTATTTATATATTCTGCCAGCTCATCTGCCCGCACGTATCCTTTCAGCTCTCTTTTGGTATCTGTCATCAGGATCCCGGAAAGACCTTTTTTTCTTATTTTCCTGAGGATGGTCCTTGGCCCGTCGCCGGGGAAAGCCGTCTCCTCAACCGGACGCATTATAGTGCCGGCAGTAAGCACGGCAGCACGGTTCATGTCTTCCACGAAAGATTTCACATAATCATTTGCAGGCCTGGATATAATTTCTTCGGCAGTTCCTATTTGAATAATTCTTCCGTCATACATTATGGCAATCCGGTTCCCCAGCTTGAATGCCTCATCCAAATCGTGAGTGACAAATATTATGGTTTTCTGCATTCTGTTTTGCAATTCCAGGAGTTCATCCTGCATCTGGGTCCGGATGAGCGGATCAAGTGCACTGAAAGCCTCGTCCATCAGCATAATATCGGCATCAACCGCCAATCCCCGGGCCAGTCCGACCCGCTGGAGCATACCCCCCGAAAGTTCGGAGGGATAGCTCTCTTCATTGCCCTCCAGCCCCACTATTTTAATAATTTCCCTGGCCTTTTTCCGGCGGTCTTCTTTTTCTGCACCCTGCAACTCCAGCCCGAATTCTACATTTTCAAGAACCGTCCTGTGAGGTAATACGGCAAAATTCTGGAATACCATTCCACAGAAATGTTTCCTGCGAAAATCCCTCAGTTCTTTTTTATTCAGTTTTGTAATATCAGTTCCTTCGATAATGATCTGGCCGCTGGAGGGCTCGTGAAGGCGGTTGATAAGGCGTTGCAAGGTTGATTTTCCGCTCCCGGATAAACCCATAAGAACAAAAATTTCACTGGTTTTCACCGAAAAGGAAACATCATACACTCCTACCATCTGTTTCTGGTCACGAAGGACTTCATCTTTGGATTTCCCATCTTTCAAAGCTTTCAAAGCCTTATCAGGATTTTTTCCGAATACTTTGGACAGGTTTTTTACTACAATTTTTTCTTCCATTATGGTTTACAGTAAATGAAAATATTCCGGTAATCAGGGCAACCACCCTTCCACCATCCCCCGGTTTTCTGATATCCATTGCCTTGCAGCATCAAAGGGTTCCATGCCCTCCTCGATCATCATCATCACCTCTCCCATATCATCTGTTGTCCAGTAAAAATTATCCAGGAAGGCATAAACGTCAGGAGCCTTTTCTTCAAGTCCGGTATGCACTATTGTAGCAATATGCTCCTCATCACCAAAGGAATTCAGGGGATCTTCCAGGTACTTAAGATCAAATTCCACGAATTTCCAGTGAGGGGTCCAGCCGGCAACAATAATCCATTCCTCACGGTCGATAGCCCGGCGCAAGGCAGCCGTCATTGCGGCATCGGATCCTTCAACCAGAGTATAGTCGAGGTCATAATCGTCCATGGCCTCATCGCTTGCAGCCATAAGCCCTGCTCCCGGATCGATTCCGATAACCTGGCCGTTAAACTCCTCCCCGTATTCATTAAGTTCTTCAATACTGTTTACCGGCACATATTCGGGAACAACCCATCCGATTTTTGCCCCTTCCAGATTTGGCCCGAGATTTTCCACATCGCCTCTGGTTTGCTCAAGATAGGCTTCATGGGTGGCCGGTAGCCACGCAGCAACGATGGCATCAAAATCGCCCCGGGCCACGCCCATCCACATCGGACCGGCGTCAACCGCCCTGAGGGTTACACTATGCCCCAGTTCGTCTTCAATAACAGCAGCTACCACATGGGTCGACGCAATCTCCGAATCCCAGAGAACATAACCCAGATCAATGGTTTCAACGGCAGGCTCACATGATTGTAACTGCAATGCCATCAGGGTAAGCATCAAAGCGCCTGTGACACCTTTGAAAATCATCTTGAATTTTTTCATAATCCTGTTTTTTTGAGAATTAATAGATTGATACGAATTTAACAGTTCTATATGTAACACCCATAAATTATGATGTATATATTTTAATACCTGATCATGGATGTTATATTAGATTTTATGTTTGTGCTTTTATGTGAAAATACCTGGTGGGTTAAGGAACGAACGGGTCAGGAAATTAAAAGTAATAACCTATATTGATATTGAACCGCATGTTCCAGTTCATGTCAGCAACAGGAACGGGCTGTCCGGCCCTTTCCTGGTCATAATAATGGCTGTCGGGGTCGCTACTGTATAAATGCCCGGCCCCCAGTCCCGTGCCAAAAGAATCGGTCAGCCAGGGATGATTTTTGCCCATGGCAAGGTCAACATAGGTAAAAACTCTTCCTGCGGTTATCATAAAACCGGGAACAAGAAAATGAGAGTCCTGGAAATCAAAATGGTTTCCGTTAACCTCCAAAGACCCGTCCTTTGTCATCAGGGAATAATCTATATAGGGCAATATACTGCTTACCGGTCCCCAATCCACTCCTATATTATAGGCAAGGCCTGCCGAAAAAACATTTGCCCTTGCCGCAACCCCGTCGCCGTAATAGGGGTCACCGTAAGCCCCCATCTGTACCCGGTCGGCAATATTCCCCGCATCGTCCCTGGCCCTGTAGTTATAGTTGGTGAATTGCAGTTTAAGATTGAAATCATCAAAATCAGAATTCAGGTGTGCAGCCAGTGCATGCCCGTATTCAGTATCATTGAGCACTGAATTGTGCAGGCCCTGGATCTGCCCGGAAAAGCCCAGGTGAGTGCCGGTGAGCAGTTCATATTCCAGACGCAGGTTGAACTGGTTCAGCTCTCTGAGGGAGGTTGTATTTCCATCGGCGGAAATATCCGCACCTCCCGGGATAATATTATAGGAATAGGTGCCTGCCCCCGGTCCGCCAAAGCTCGCCTGTCCGTATGCCGGGCCTGCCGGCTCGGACTGGCGGAAATAGGCTGTTCTCAGGTTGAGCTTCTCACCAATATCATAATTGAATTTAATTCCCATATTGTAGTCATCTTCCAGACCCAGGTAATAGTTTGTCAGAAACCACCAGCTATGCGAGTTAAAGGCAAGGTTGCCGAAAGGGACCCTGGTAACCCCGAGTTCCATATTCAGGTTGTCTGAAAAGTTATAACCCACAAAGCCGTGATGGATAAAATGGGTATTGAAGGTAGGATAAAACCGGTATTCAAAATCCAGAATAACATCGCTATACCTTGCCAATACGTTTATCCGCCAGGTATCAAATGTTGCGTAAGTATCGGTAGTAACCGGTTCGCTCTCGTAATTCTGACTTGCAATATTAAATCGAAGCGTTCCGCCGATATTTAGATAATCGGTGTTCTCCGGCTCCTGTGCAGAAATCCCGGAGGAGGTAATAAGAAAACAGAATAATAAAAATAAGGAGTTTTGTTTGTAAAAGTTGATCATAATTAAAGGGTTTTTAATTTCGGAATATAATTTTTTAAATTAATGAGGCATGCGCATACATGTAGCCCTGTTAACAGGAGTTTGGATTGATGATATAATTAAGGTCTGGCAGGGTCATGAGCAGGATATTTAGAATTGTTTCCGGTCAAACACTAATTTAACTATAATTAAAGTTACCAATATATTAACTATAAGTCAAGTTCCGGGGCAATTGATTTAACATGAATGTTTTAATAAAGGATGCCCGGATAATTACATATGAACGTGGCTCAGTACTTTTTAAATGACCAACTCAACCGATGGTTAAACCAGTAAATAAAATAATTTAACTTTGCGGAAAACAAAACTCAATGAGATACCTGATCATTGTTATCCTGCTTTTTATTTCCTTAACGGCCTGCCGGCAGGAGCCCGGGAATATTAAAACCATTGATTTTTCTGAAACAATTGCTTCGGAAGAGAATGGAATAACCAATACAGGCAGGGAAACCATTAAAGTTGCTGTTTCGGCAATGTCGTCTCCAAGGGAAACCTTTTCATTATATGAAGATATTATAAGATATATAGCCGACCATCTTGATATGGCTTACGAATTCCATCAGCGCCGGACCTATGAGGAGATAAATAAGATGCTTGAAGACGGCCGGCTGGATTTTGCTTTTATTTGCTCAGGGGCATATGTTGAGCTGGATAGGGATACCGGTGTTGAAATTCTGTCTGTACCCGTTACCAGGGGCAATACTTTTTATCATGCCTACATAATTGTTCCCGATAATTCTCCGGCACAGGAATTTATTGATTTGAAGGGAAAAGAATTTGCTTTCACCGAACTGTTGTCCAATACAGGTTATTTATATCCGAGATACCGGATAATTGAGGAGGGGGAGGATCTGCAGGACTGGTTTTCTTCAACTGTGTTTACTTACGCACATGATACTTCCATACAAATGGTTGTCAGGAAACTTGTTGACGGTGCTTCTGTTCACAGCATGGTTTTTGATTATTTGCTCGATAATGAACCGGAGCGGGTCAGGGGCGTTAGGATAATTGAAAAATCGGAATCATTTGGCATTCCTCCCGTAGTGGCATCGGGCCGAATGGATGACGGTTTTAAAGAAAAGGTGAGGGAAATTTTACAAAATATGCATAATGACAGTCAGGGCCGGGAATTCATTCATGCCTTGCTGATTGACCGTTTTATTGATGGAAACGATACCGATTATGACCGTATTCGTGATATGAGGGCGCTGGGGGGAAAATCCCCTGCTAATAATTAATTCATTGGTTTGTGCCGAGCAAAACTTAATCCGTTGATTATTCCACAAAAAAACAAATCAAATAATCAAGCAAAATGGCAGATTTGCCCCGGAAATCATCCAACAGAGTCAGAATCCCCCTTTTCTGGAAATTTACGCTGGGAATATTTTTAGTCGTTGTATTGTTTGGTTCAATCAACATACTTCTCATACACAGGATCATTTACGCTACATTAGAGGAAGAATTGCAACAGCGCAGTCTTTATATTTCAAGGACCATTTCCGAACGTGCTATCGATCAATTGCTGTTTGACGATATTGCCGGACTGAACCGGCTGGTTAATGAAATGAAATCGGTTGATGCTTCGGTTTAATATGTATTTATTTTAAACAGGAATAAAGAGATCGTCGCACATACCTTTGAAGAAAATTTCCCGGCTGCATTATTA
>PWPZ01000148.1 GCA_003556985.1 Bacteroidota bacterium | reverse complement strand
TTCCAATAAGTCCGAGTGCGGCAAATTCCCATTCTGCCTCGGTCGGCAGGCGGTACTTGGGAAGCAAGAGTCCGTCCTCGAACTGAACACGGCGTTCGCCACCGGTTGTCAGATCAGGCAGATTCTGAAGTACAAGTCCGTCATACTGACCTGCAAGGTAAGCATCGGTGTTGAAGTTATTCTCGTTCACCTGATTGGGATCCCAGTCAAGGATGCCCTCACGTATAAGTATCATCTCATTGACCCTGTCGGTACGCCAGTTACAGTAATCGTTGGCCTGCAGCCAGTTAACACCTACAACCGGATAATCATTAAAGGCAGGATGCCTGAAATAGGTTTCCACATAAGGCTCGTTGTATGCAAGACGGCTCCTCCATACAGTGGTATCGGGCAGTGCATTCCTGTAAACCTCAGGGTAGTCAACATATACCCTGCGCAGCCAGTGAATATATTCCCTGTAATCGACATTGGCAACCTCGGTCTCATCCATGTAAAAAGAACTTACGCTGACCCTTCTCGGTACATTATTCCAATTATACATCACATCGTCCTGGGTGCGGCCCATGGTAAAAGTGCCGCCATCGATAAAGACAAGACCCGGACCGGTTTCCTGCTCGTAAAGAGCCTTAACCTCAAACCCTCCCATTTCCGGATCATTGTATCCCCAGCCTGTGGTGGAGGAAACATCGGACGAGCTGCCGCCACCAAGCAGTCCGCAGGAACTCACCAGTATTGCCGTAACAATAATCGAAAAAATGCCTTTTAATCTCATAATAATTTAGTGTTTAATCGCAATTCCAAATATAATTAATTCTTTAAGACTTATCTTTAATGCAACCATTTTTAAATAAACCATCTTAACCAATCCTGTAACATTGAGGAGTATAAAATACATTAATGCCGTTGCTTTCCTGAGTATCCGATATTTCAATACTCACATTATTACGACAATAATAGCAAATAAGTTTCCGTTTATTTAAGAATTTTTAGATTTTTATCCCAAATACAACAATTAAACGGAGCTTTAACAAATTTTAGTTTACTCCGTACAATATTTTTTTAACCACATTGCATTAACGGTATGAACAGAGTTTTAATATACCTTGCCTTGATTTTCTGCCTGCCCGTTAATGCCCAGACAGACCTCACCGGACGCATAATTAACTGGAGTGCCGGTTCCGGCACAGACACACTACCGACTAATCCCGAAGCGGAGGAACGATCTCTGCACTTTGCAGGGCCAACAGGCGATACCGGATTGGAGCTTCCGGTATATGCCGAACTGATTTATGCCCCTGATTATTATCCCGGCCACTATGTTGAGCTGACGGATACGAAATTTGAAGCACTTACTGAAAGTGAGCGGGCCCTGGTCATAAACAGCCGGGAGATTGGCAATGACATAAATATTCAGCAGTCCTGGAACAAAAGCCGCGGGAAGCCGGCCCTGCAAATATCCTTCAACCCTGTCAGGAGGAACCCGGCCAGCGGCACCCTTGAAAAGCTTACCTCCTTTTCCTACTCTTTTCTTAAACAGGATACAGATGTTAAATCCCAGGGCGATATTTTCAGCAAAAGCTACGCAAATAACTCCGTTCTGTCAGGCGGCACCTGGGTTATGGTAAAAACAAGTGAGGATGGCATCTACAGGTTAACATTTAATGAGCTGGTTGAAATGGGAATAGAAAATCCTTCCAGTGTCAGGATATTCGGAAACGGAAACCGGATGCTGCCAAAAATGAACAACGAACCCAGATATGATGATCTTATTGAGAACCGCATATATATGAATGCCGGCGATAACGGAGTGTTTGGTCCGGGAGACTATATACTTTTCTACGGGCAGGGTCCGGTAAGCTGGGATTACAATGAGACATCGGGTATATTTGAACATCAGCGTCACTTATATTCCGGTGAAAGCTATTATTTTATCACTTCCTCCGCAGCAGGAAAGGGCCGTATTGAAACCAGGGGAGTGCCGGCAGGGCAGCCGGGTATAATTGTAGATGAATTTGATGATTATGCCTTTCACCAGGAAAACCTGGTGAATATTCTTGGTTCGGGAAGGTACTGGCGGGGCGAGAACTTCAGGATCACAACTTCCCGCACTTTTCCCTTCACCTTTCCAAACCTGGTGAAAGACAGGGAGGTCATACTTAAATGGAAAGCAACAGCAAGGTCGCCAGTAAATTCACATTTTTCGGCCGGTTACAATTCGGCAGTAATAGATCAGCTGAATTTCTCACGGGTTATAATCGGAAGTACAACGGCAGCTTATGCCGAGGAAAATGAAGGACAAACTTCCTTTTCTGCCACGGATGACAAGATAGACCTTCTTATAAGATATGCCCAGAACACCCCGTCATCGGAAGGATGGCTTGATTACCTCCTTTTAAACGCAAGACGTTCCCTGACCATGACCGGCAGCCAGATGCATTTCCGCGATAGCGAATCGGCCGGCGGCCCACAGTTGGCAGAATTCAGGATCAGCAACACCACCTCAGCCGCAAGGGTATGGGATGTTACCGATCCTCTCAACATTTCCGAGGTAAGCACAGAGCTGGAAGGAAACACAACTGTGTTCAGGGAACCCACAGATGAGCTAAGGCAATATATTGCCTTTGACGGAAGTAATTACCTCAAGCCTGAAACAGCAGGGCAGGTTCC
>PWPZ01000047.1 GCA_003556985.1 Bacteroidota bacterium | reverse complement strand
TGTAACATCATCATCATCAAGACCGGCGAAGTTTTTTATTATATCGTCCGAAACTGCCGAGCCGGCAAAAAGCTCGCCCGACAAATCCGTTAAACTATTTTCAAGAAAGTATTGCAATGCCGGTGTTGAGAATAGCTTTTCGCCGGAAAGTATCAATTCTCCTGCTTTCATCAGCACCATAGTAAGCAGCTTTTCAGCCGACAGAACTGTTTTGTGAAAATAAACCTGCCAGTACATCAGTCTACGGGCAATCAGGAACTTCTCTATGGAATATATACCCTTTGCTTCGACTACCAGCTGATCGTCTGCTACATTCAGCATTTTTATTATCCTGTCCGACCCTATCACTCCCTCGGTTACTCCGGTATAAAAGCTGTCCCGTTTAAGATAATCAAGCCTGTCCATGTCCAGCTGACCGGCTATCAGCTGATGCAGGAACCTTTTATGATACCTGCCGGTAAAAATTTCCAAAGCCAGTGAAAGTCTGCCCCCAAATTGGCTGTTTAATTCGTTCATCAGAAAAGCAGACATTTGCTCATGAGGCAACCGGGGAATAATTGATGATTCCAGTGTATGGGAAAAGGGGCCATGGCCAATATCATGAAGTAATATTGCAGCAAGGGCAGCCTCCTCTTCTTTAAATGTAATATTGTGGCCCTTTGAACGTATTACCCCTATGGCCATTTCCATCAGATGCATTGCACCGATAGCATGCTGGAACCGTGAATGTACAGCACCCGGATAAACAAGGTGGGTTACACCCAATTGCTTTATTCTGCGCAACCTTTGAAAAAACGGATGCGAAATAAGATCAAATATCATATCAGATGATATCCCGATGAATCCGTGAACCGGGTCATTAATGATCTTCCTCTTATTGATGTGGTAAGGGTTCAAACAACAAATAGAATAAATTCCGGAGATAAAAAAATGTTAATACAAGCAATCGCAATTTATCACTTACATAAGGGAAAACCAAGATGGCCCGTATATATCTGAAACAGAAATATAATTTTCAACTAATAGTTGCGTTAGTAAAAGTGCAAATGCAAAAAGCGGTTTGGTTTTTCACCGAAGCAAAAATAAGGAACTTTTGAGATTTTTTTGCTCTAAATTGGCAAATGCGCTAATTTTCAAAGCTATATTTTTTGCGTTTTAGAGTTTTGTTTTGTAATTTTGCACTCTGAATGTGAATAATAGGGGACTAAAGTCCCCTATTTTAATAGAGACAACTAATATGGTCGATAAGGAGACAGTAGAGGCGCTGGTAAAGAAATATGCCGGAAGATCGGACTTATTTATAGTTGACATTCAAGTTTCTCCTTCAAATGAAATCAGAATCCTGGTTGATAATGAAAGGGGAATAAGACTGGAAGAGTGCATAGAGCTGAGCAGGGCTATTGAACACAGCCTTGACAGGGATGAAAATGATTTTCAACTGGAAGTATCGTCTCCGGGACTTTCCGAACCATTTAAAGTTTTACCGCAGTACCGGAAAAACATCGGCCGGGAAGTCGAAATTGTCACAAAAGGCGGCCGGAAACATACCGGTAAATTGACAGCTGTGACCGAAAAGAATGTGACAATAGAAGAGATGGTAAAAATCAAGGGCGAAAAGAAAAGGCCTGAAATAAAGGCTGTTGAAAAGGAGTTTGATTTCGATCAAATACTTTCAGCGAAACCGGTGATATCGTACAAATAAATGGAATTGTTTTTAATTTAAAAGATGGAAAACCTAAAACTTACAGAACCGTTTTCTGAATTCAAGGAACTGAAAAGCATAGACAGGGCAACTATGATGAGTGTTCTGGAAGATGTTTTCAGAAGTATGCTGATCAAATATTTCGGGACCGATGAAAATTTTGATGTCATTATCAACATCGATAAAGGGGACTTTGAAATATGGAGAAACAGGGAGGTTGTTGAAAACGACCAGCTGGAAGATCCCAATATGCAGATAAGATTATCTGAGGCACAGAAGATTGACCCGGATTACAGTGTCGGCGAAGAAGTAACAGACGAGGTAAAGCTTGCCGATTTCGGACGCAGGGCAATACTGGCTTTAAGGCAGAACCTGACCTCCAGGATTATGGAACTTGAGAAGAACAATGTTTATCTTAAGTACAAGGACAGGATTGGGGAAATTGTTACCGGTGATGTTTACCAGGTCTGGAAGCGTGAGATCCTTATCATAGATGATGAAGGCAACGAACTGATTATGCCGAGGGCTGAGCAGATACCGACCGATTATTTCAGGAAGGGCGACACAATAAGGGCTGTTGTAGTAAGAGTTGAAATGAAAAACAACGTTCCCCTTATAATTCTCTCCAGAACCTCCCCTGTATTTCTGGAAAGACTTTTTGAACTTGAGGTTCCTGAAATATATGACGGACTAATAACTATTAAGAAAATTGTCAGGGTTCCGGGAGAAAGAGCAAAAATAGCAGTCGAATCATATGACGATCGCATTGATCCGGTCGGAGCCTGTGTAGGCATGAAAGGATCACGAATACATGGCATTGTAAGAGAGCTGAAGAACGAGAACATAGATGTAATAAATTATACTACCAACACCCAGCTCTATATTGCAAGATCCCTGAGTCCCGCAAAGATCAGCTCAATCAAAATCATTGAAGATGAAAAAAGGGCTGAAGTTTTTTTAAAACCAAATGAAGTATCCCTGGCAATAGGAAAGGGGGGGCTGAACATAAAACTTGCCGGACAGCTCACCGGCTACGAAATTGACGTATTCCGTGACACTGAGGGCGTAGAGGAAGAAGAAGATGTTAACATCGATGAGTTCAGCGATGAAATTGAAAGCTGGATAATTGACGAGCTTAAAGCAGTAGGTTGTGATACGGCTAAAAGTGTTCTGGAACTCACCGTTGAAGATCTTGTGAAAAGAACCGATCTGGAAGAAGAAACAATACTGGAAGTGATGCGGATACTAAAAGCTGAGTTTGAATAATTTTGTTATAAACGTCAAGCCATTATTAGCGGAAATTTATAAAAACAGAGAGATCATAATATGTCAGAAGTCATTACTGTAAAAAGACTTAGTAAAGTAGCCAGAGAATTGAACCTGGGGATATCCACACTTGTGGATTTTCTCAGGAAAAAGGGTCATGAGGTTAATCCAAATCCGAACACCAAGATAACTGAAGAACAGTATCTCCTTTTAGTAAAAGAATTCAGTTCTGAAATTAATCTGAAAAAGGAATCTGAAAAGATCAGCCGAAGGATTTCCCGTGAAATGAAAGACAGCGTTTCCCTTGGTGATGAGGACAAAAAACCTGAAGTTAAGGATGAAGCAGAGGCTGCCGACAGTGATGATGAGGTATTAATAAAAGATTCCGGTTCCAAAAAACCGGCTCAGCCAAAAACCGCCCCAAAACCTGAAGTGCCTGCAGAGCCGGTTGCCGGAAAGGATGAAAAAGACATTTCAGAAAAAGAAGTCGCTCCGGAAAAAGTAAAAGAACCTTCCGATGCCGGTGAAAAAGAAAAAACTACCACAAAAGCTGAAAAAGAAAAAACTGAAAAGCAATCAGGCGCACCCGGAGTAAAAATTCTGGGTAAACTGGATCTTGACTCCTTCGACCAGAAAATGAGGCCGAAAAAGCGGGAAGAAGAGAAAGTAGCAAAACCGGAAAAAGCTTCGGAAGAAAAAGCCGCCAGAAAAGAAGAACCTAAAGAAGAAGCTGTCAAAGAAAAGCCAGCAGAAAGAAAGCCGATGGAGGAAGAGCCGGCAGAGGAAAAGCCGGTTGCCGAAGTTCCTGAAAAGGAAAAAACAAAAAAAGAAGAGCCGGCTGCCGAAGTTCCTGAAAAGGAAAAACCGGCAGAGAAAAAACCGGTTGCCGAAATTCCCGAAAAGGAAAAGCCGGTAGAGGAAAAGCCGCTGGAAGAAAAGCCGGTTGCCGAAATTCCCGAACAGGAAAAAGTTGCCGGCAAGGAAAAGGCAGAAGATGATATTTTCAAACACAAAAGAACAAAGCTGTCCGGTCCTACCGTGGTTGGCAAAATTGACCTGCCTGAAAAGGCAAAGAAAAAACCTGTAGCTTCTTCCAGTGATACTGAAAGAGGGAAGAAAAAGAAAAGAAAACGAATCAGGAAGGATTCACCGAAAATTCAGGCCGGCGCAAAAGATGATAATGCCAGAAGGCCCCACCATACGGCAGATGACAGCCAGAAACAAAAGGCAAGAAAAAGCAAGAAAAGACCGGTTAGAAACGAGATCAGTGAAGAGGATGTCCAGAAGCAGATCAAGGATACATTATCCAGGCTAACCTCCAAAAGCAAGTCGAAAGGGGCCAAATACCGCAGGGACAAACGGGAACTGCAAAACATTAAACAACAGGAAGAATCGGAAAAACAGGAACTCGAACAGAAAACCCTGAAAGTAACCGAGTTTGTTACCGTAAATGAACTGGCAAACATGATGGATGTTCCGGTAACCGATATTATTGCTTCCTGTATGAGCCTGGGGCTTTTTGTATCTATAAATCAGCGGCTTGATGCAGAAACAATAGCACTTGTTGCCGAAGAATACGAATACAAAACCGAATTTGTCAGTGTTGACCTTCAGAATGACGTACCCGAAGAGGTTGAGGCCGAAGATGATGCGCTTCTTGTCGATCGCCCCCCAATTGTAACAGTTATGGGTCATGTTGACCACGGCAAGACATCTCTTCTGGACTTTGTAAGAAGCGCTAACGTTATTGCAGGAGAAGCCGGGGGTATTACCCAGCATATCGGTGCCTACAACGTTGAACTGGAGAATGACAAGACTATAACTTTCCTTGACACACCCGGCCATGAAGCATTTACTGCCATGAGGGCACGAGGAGCAAAAATTACCGACATTGCGATTATTGTTATTGCTGCCGATGACAGCGTAATGCCCCAGACGGTTGAAGCAATCAATCACGCCCATGCTGCCGGAGTGCCAATTGTGTTTGCCTTAAATAAAATTGATAAGCCCGGTGCAAACCCGGAAAAGATTAAGGAGCAACTTGCAAACATGAACTTTCTGACAGAGGACTGGGGCGGTAAATACCAGGTGCAGGAAATATCTGCCAAAGAGGGCAACAATGTTGACCTCTTACTTGAAAAGGTATTGCTGGAGGCTGAAATACTGGAATTAAAGGCCAATCCGAACAAAAAGGCAACAGGAACCGTGGTTGAATCAGAACTGGATAAGGGAAGGGGTTATATCACTACCATTCTGGTGCAATCAGGCACATTGAAGCTTGGGGATATTGTACTTGCAGGGACTCATTACGGCCATGTGAAAGCCATGAATAACGAAAGGGGCAAGCCCATCAGGGAAGCCGGACCGGCAACCCCTGCCCTGATCCTGGGACTCAACGGAGCAGCCCAGGCAGGAGATAACTTCAATGTCATGAGTACTGATAAAGAAGCCAGGGATATTGCCAACAAACGGGAGCAATTACAACGGGAACAGGGACTGCGAACCCAGAAGCATATAACCCTTGATGAGATTGGCCGGCGTATTGCCATAGGTAATTTCCAGGAGCTGAATATCATTGTTAAAGGAGATGTTGATGGTTCAGTTGAAGCTTTGTCAGATTCACTTATTAAGCTCTCAACAGAAGAGATCCAGGTAAGAATCATCCATAAGGCTGTTGGACAGATTTCCGAATCGGACATTCTTCTTGCCGCAGCATCAAATGCCATTGTTGTCGGCTTCCAGGTAAGGCCTTCGATGAGTGCCAGGAAACTTGCCGAAAAAGAAGAAATTGACATAAGACTGTATTCAATTATCTACGATGCGATAAATGAAATAAGATCGGCAATGGAAGGAATGCTCTCTCCTGAGATCAAGGAGGAAATTGTTACCACCCTGGAAGTCAGGGATACTTTCAAAATCACCAAGGTGGGAACTGTAGCCGGTTGTTTCGTGAAAGACGGGAAGATTCACAGAAATACCAGGGTACGTCTGATTCGGGACGGAATTGTGGTTTATACCGGAGAACTCGGATCACTTAAACGATTTAAGGATGATGTGAAAGAGGTAAATTCCGGGTATGAATGCGGTCTCAATATTGCCAATTTTAACGATATTAAAGTTGGAGATATTATCGAAGGTTACCGTGAAGTGGAGTACAAAAAGACACTTTGACACAAATTAATAATCTTGTGCTGGAATGCGATTGAGATTTACCGGGAAGCGGAGCATAAAAACTCTCCGGATCTTCCCGGTAATTTATTCGGGGAACCTCAGCTTTCAATCAGTTCCCGGTACTGATCAGCGGTAAGCAAATCATCAAACTGACCGGAATCATCCATTTTTATTTTGATCATCCAACCTTCATTGTAAGGATCCTTATTGACAATGTCGGGAGTATCTGCAAGTTTGGAATTGACGCCGGTAATTTTGCCGGAAACAGGCATGAAAAGATCTGATACTGTCTTGACAGCTTCTATTGTTCCGAAAACCTCATCCTTTTCCAGGGTTTCGCCCTCTGTTTCAATCTCAATAAAAACTATATCGCCAAGCTCCCCCTGGGCAAATTCTGTAATCCCTACAATTGCCTCACCGGATTCCTGGCGAATCCATTCATGATCTTTTGTGTACTTAAGTTCAGCTGGAATCTCCATAACTATTCATTTTGAAGGTGAAATAAAAAGATAATGCTTATCTTTTCAAAAGTAAGCAATTTTTTTATCAAAAAAACCTTCCCGTAAGCTAAAAGTTGTCACTGGATAAGCCTGAATCTTAAACTAAATCCCACACTTGTGTTGGTAGTGGGATAAGATAAGCTTACAATTGGCCTGTTTACAACACGGTCAATGAATACCCTTACATCAAAGCGGTGACTGATTACATAATCGGCCGAAGCATTAACCGATATTACAGTTTGCCCTGCAGTAGGCTGGATTCCTTCCTCGGCAAGACGGCGGACAATGGTCAGGTTTTCTCTGACGGAAAGGTCGGCCCTCACATTAAGGTCGCTGCTAAGTTCTCTCTGATTTCCCCCTGCCCGGTAGATAATCTGAACATCCCTGAACCGGTAGCCGACGCCAACAATTATCTCTTCACTTTTGAGTTCCGATATCTGGTTATTGGCCAGGCTAAGTGATACATTACGGGTTTTACGGAACTCTGCCCTGGAGGTGAAATTATTGTTCCAGGTAATGTCAATATTTATCAGCGGATTGAACTGTTCGCTTATCGCAACCGAAGAGATATCGTACTGAGGGATAAAGTTTATCCTGGCGTTATCCCTGACATAGCTGAATCCGTCATCTCCTGGGGAGTATCTGAGGTTGGTTAAATAATTGGTTATGCTGTAGGTTGACCGGTAGGCATGATTAATATTTGCAGTCTGCATAATACGGTTAAGAAGAGGTATACGGGAAAGTCCGTCATACCTTATTGTCCAGTTTGGTAATGGCAAAACCGGGAATGTGCGTAATGTTACATCTTCAGGGTCAACGCTGCCATATGCTGCCATAAAGGCGGGCATTAAAACCTCCTGGGACAAACTGCCGTAGCCGTCGGGAAATTCCTCCTCATTCAAGGCACCGGGATCATAGTTTTCCGAATAACCCCTTTCAGCAGCAAGTCGGCCGGCAATAATTCTCCTGTAATTGTTAAAGTCTTCATACGCCTGCGAGAAATAATTATTATCAGCAGATGGTCGTTCAAAAGCAGTTCTCCATGACATGAAACTCATATTGAAATTTCCTGAATTGATCCTGCTGCCGGAATTGAAATTACCGAATCTGTCGGCGTAATAATATTCCTGCATATTCTCGACAAAAGTGCGGCCGGCATTAAGATCGATACGCAGTCCGGCGATAGGCTCAATGGTAGTCCTCAGGTTAAATGTGTTATTATGGCTCATCATAAAGGGCTCATTAAGCGTGGTATCGGTAGTGAGCCAGTCTCTTCTTATTGATTTCCATGCAAAATCCTCATCCTGATAACCAAAGATAAACGGCAGACCGGGTGCAAAGTTATTATTAACCTCCTGGGTACCCAGAATATCGGTGCCGGGCAGGTATCCGTGGAGAAGCGTTCCCTCGGTTTGCGAATAAGACAGGCTGATATTCCTGACCGACATCAGAAGCCTGGAACCATGCTCGGCAATCATCGAAAGGATCGTCTCCTCGACTTCAACATTTCCTTCGACCGTGATGGTCGCATTCTCAACATCAGAAGAAACCGTATAGCGAACCCTCCTGTCGCTTAGTATTTCACTTGTACCTCTGACAGGCCTGCCCTGACCGTCGAGGATACGGATAACCACATCTGAGGTATTCAGGTTGTGGTTAATTGTATGCGGTTCACCAGCCGTGAGATTGACGTTGCTTCTTTCATACCTCACGCGGCGGACTTCAGGTTGCTGTGGCGCCTGATTTCCTCCGGCAGCCTGCCGGTTTTTCTGGTTAACCTGCTGAAAATAGCCAATTTTATTATACAAATTGACCATATTAAACTGGCCGTTCAGTTGGGCGGTATTGCTGTTCTTAATTACATTACCCAGGTTTATATTCAGCGAATCGGGTAGTATCATGCCTGCATCCCACCCGTAAGTAGCATTATATCTGGCAGTAATATTTACCCAGTTTAAAAAAGGTATCTTGTTGAGGGGCAGGTTATAGGTCAGGTTTGCCGAATGATTGTACTGGGTTGTACGGCCGAGGTTCTTAAGATTTATCATTACAGAATCCTTCCAGTGCTGATAACCGCCGGGATCCCTGTACCTGTCGACTATACCTTCCGGCTCGTCAATACGGGCAGTGTTGGTGGCGGAAAACTCCAGCCGCAGTTGCCTGGTCAGATCAAAGCGCATATCATAAAACCGGTTCCAGTGAAAATCCTTCTGATAGGTGGGGAATATCAAAAATTCAGGATTATTGATATTCCTTAACTGGATAGCCCTGTAGTGCCGGGTAAGATCGGTTCTGAAAGACAGGAAAGAAGGAGAATAATAAAAATTAAAATCCCGCAGGAGCCTGAAAGCCGGAGAATTAAGAAAGCTTACCCCGCTGAAGGGAGTGACATTCTGTGGCTGGGTGGTATAATTATAATTAATACCTGCCCTGTGATTCCGCTGCACCCTGTAATCGGTATTTATATTCCTGCCCAGCGTCTCATTGAACGAATAGCTTAGCGACCAGTTGCTGATACTGTAAAACCTCTCTGATGATTCGGCAGGGGCTACCTGGACATTGGTAAAATTCAGGCTCTTGCGCCTGGTATAATCCTGCGCCATATCTCTTATTGAATCCCTCTGATGGCGGGTCGGAGCAGCATCCAGGGCATCACTAAGATGAATATCAGGATCCAGGGGATTGTATTTAGGATTGACAAAGCCTTCCGAATATCCCATATACAGGGGTATCCTTACCCCGGCATTGTCAGGAAAAAATTTCCCGAGTTCCAGGTTGGATGATATATCATACTGATTAATGTTCTCCTGCTGCCTCTCGTTTACTTTTTTCTCGATACTGCCAAATCCCGGCTGACTGCTGGAGCCGGCAACGGTTATGTTTCCGAAATCAGCCAGACGGGCCGAAAGCCTTGCATTACCGGCCCAGCCACCTTGTTCGTTAAAATTAGTAAGTCGCAATTCGTTTACCCATATTTCTCCCGATTTGGCTAAACCGTCGTCACCGTCAAGTGGGTTGCTGAGGTGGTTTGGATTACGTACGCCTATCATTATAGTTCGCACATTGCTGAGATTGGGATTCCCCACTATCTTCACCTGATTTTCCCCGTCCATCCGCGCAAACACCGTTGAAATAGTAATATTGGAGCCTGAAACCTGCATCTGCCTGTTTCTCTCCTGTTTTAACTCCTGGAATATATCCAGCTCGATATCCAGCCTGTTATCTTCAGGCCATACAATCTCCCTGTCACTCTCCCTGTCATTGTTATACCGACCGGGAGGGGTTACTTTCAGAGGTATTTCATATTCGTAGTAGTTGTTCCTGTAATCGGTACCCAGCCTTATAAACATTGTGAGGTCATTGTCATTCAACTGCTGACCGGGCAGGGCTGCTGCATGGACCTCCATTTGAATTTTTCTGTACTGCCGGATATCAAGATTTATATTTTTAAAAGCAGCCCTTGCATCACCGTCTTCGAGGTCATCAACCTTAAGCACCATGGATTGTTCGTTAAGCTGCTGAAGCTGGGGATTTGTGGGGTCAATTACCCTGTCGATTCCAGGAGGCAATACATAATTTACAGGAGTTTTGCTGGCATTTTCTTCAATATTGACCGCCGAAATATCAAAATTTCCTCTTACCGGTTCGGGAGAAGACAATCCTTCCTGACCGTCCATCAGGGAATGATAGTATTGCCTCCAGTCGCTTCTCACAAGGTCGAGACGGGCAAACCTGAGGATAACAGGATCTTCAAAACCAGTCAAAAACATTCTCATGAATCTTATTGACTTGAAGTCCTGAATGGGTCCCACTGCATTTTCATAATCGGAAAGCGGGATTTTAAACTGATACCAGTTCACTCCGGAATTCTCACCATTGGGAAATTTTACTGAAGTGCGCACCGAATCCACCACATAGTTATGCCCCACCCGCAAATCTTCCGGCCTCAGGCTGATGCGGTACTGGTAATAAGCCTCCGATTTATTCAGTGTGTTGTCGCGGTTGATATCTTCGGTATTGGGAAGGGTACTTGCCGATGTGGGGTAGGCTTCGGGCGACTGCTCCGATGTGGGTGAGTTTCCTTCCATATTATTATAGT
>PWPZ01000001.1 GCA_003556985.1 Bacteroidota bacterium | reverse complement strand
GCTTGGCAGCTCTGAATTTGACAAAAAACTTAAATTATTTAAGTCCATTATTTTTGGAAAACAATTTTCTCACAGCCTCTTGAGAGGGGACTTAGGGGTGGTTGAAACAGGCCAATGAGCTGATTTTTCAACTTGCAGCCCTGCTCTAAGAACTGCAACCACCCCCAGAAGGCTGTCCAAAAAAGGTGGGAAAGAAGAATATTCATCCTCAATTCGTCATGCCGGACTCCGATCCGGCATCTCCTGCCTATTATAAGGATGGGAGATCCCGCATCAAGTGCGGGATGACGCCCTTATTGGACAGCCTCAGACTCTTTTTACCAAATTCTTATATCGCCTGTACCAACCGATTCGGGGAACTCATGTTAACTTAAGATTTTGTTGAAAACTGTTGGCAGGTTAATCTGTCAACCAGATTGGATAAGAAGTTATTTCTGATATTTTTAATACCAACCAAACACAACCATGTCAAAACGACCACGCCACATACAATCAGTAGAGTTGTTGAAAGATGCCAAAGAGCTTCAATCGCAATTTGGGTCATTTTCAGGCCTGACCATTGATCCAATAGATACGGATGGTTTTTCCGGAGCTGAATTTTCCAGAATAAAATTACTGCACCCCGGGGGGCGGGAAACCAACCTGATCCTCAAGGAGGTAAATCTGACCGAAGACTGGTTTTCATTCCGAACCGGGGACATCCTGGGGCGGGAGGCGGCCATTCTCAATGTTCCAGAGCTTGAATCAATTTTCGAGATTTTTTTTCTGCCCTATCATATAATTGGTGCAACTCCTTCAAAAATTGGATTATTAATGGAAGATCTGTCCGGCGGACTGTTTCCGAGTGAACGAATAGAGCTTGACCAACGTGATCAGGATCTTATGCTCGATAAACTGGCTGAATTACATGCCGGATATTGGGAATCACCAATCATGGAAGCCCTGCCGTGGCTGCATGATATGGAAGATTTCATCTACATCATGGGGCCGCTGGATCATCTGAATTACACGGGTATCTGGGCGGAGAGTTTACCTCAGATGGTCAAAGAAAGCTGGGAAATGGCGATGGAACTTCTGCCGGACCACCTGCAGGAGCTTTTCCTGTTACCTGCCGGCGACATTACCCGTTCATGGAAAGACCTGCCCCGCACGCTGGTACATGGAGATACCAAAATTGCCAATTTTGCAAAAGGGAGAGATGGCCGGTTATGCTTGTTAGACTGGGCATTTGCCGGTCACGCACCGTGTACCGTCGATATCGGTTGGTTCCTGGCCGTAAATGCAACGAGACTGGCAGATTCTAAAGAGGTTGTACTGCTCAAATACCGCTCCATGCTGGAAGCCCATTTGGATTATACCCTTGATGAGGAATTATGGCAGCAACTGGAACAAGCCGGAATCGTGTCCGGAGCTTTTATGCTGTTATGGTCAAAGGCACGGGGCGTTAAAGGCGGAAGGGCCGGGGCAAACAAAGAATGGGAATGGTGGATCAACCGGTTAGAGGCGTGGGCATCGTCCCGTTGATAGGTGAGCCTGGATATTTGTACAATAATTGTTGAATTATAAGTTTTTTTCACAATGGACTACTAAAATGGATGACCGGGGGAAACAGATTCTTTGGCCTTATTAGATAAAGCTGTAAACCTGAGTTCGATTCTAAAATGTTGATTATTGCGTTCCCCTCCTGTGTAAGGAGGGGCCAGGGGTGGTAGCCTTAGGATTTTGAGTCTATATAGTGGACTTGCAACAAAAAAGTGGACAGTCGGTTAAGGGTGATCATGCAGCTTGTTTTTGTTTGAGGTTTTGTTCAGCCTGCACCGGACTTTGGTAGTTCAGTGCCGAATGCAGTCGTTTTCTGTTGTACCAGATCTCAATAAACTCAAAGATATTGGATCTGGCTTGTTGGTAACTTGGGTAGCGATCGGGCATATCCAGTTCGTACTTGAGCGTTTTAAAAAAGCTTTCTGCCACGGCATTGTCCCAACAGTTTCCTTTCCGGCTCATGCTTTGGGTTATACGATAGGCCTCCAGTTTCTTCGTAAAATCCCCGCAGGCATACTGAACCCCCTGATCGGAGTGGAATAGTAGATCCTGACCGGGTTTTCGCCGTGCAACGGCTTGTTTAAAAGCCGCGATACTGGTTTGCTCCGCGCTCATCCCATCGCTAAGCGACCACCCAAGAATTTGCCGATCACCCAGATCCATGACCGTTGTTAAATACAACCAGCCCTGCGCACTCGGGATGTAGGTAATATCGCTCACCCACACCTGGGATAGCCCTGTCGGGGCAAAATTGCGATCGAGCAGGTTCGCAGCCACCGGCCAGCGATGATTCGATTGAGTTGTTTTGATCCACCGGTGGCGGATTCGGCTGGCAATACCCATCTTTTTCATCAGCCGGGCAACACGCGGGCGTGAGACGCTCCAACCCTGGGTTTTTAACTGTTGATGTATTCGTGGAGATCCATATCGTTTGTTCGAGTCCAGCCAAACCCCACGAATCGCTTTGCGCAATCGAGCATTCTCCATCGCCCGTTTGGATGGGCCTCGCCCCAGCCAGTTATAGTACCCACTTCGGCTCACTCCAAACAGCGTTGACATCTTCGAAATGGGGAATGTATGTGCGTGGTCTGCCATAAACTCAAAAATTATCCATTTGTCTTGCCGAAGATGCCAATGGCCTTTTTTAGAAT
>PWPZ01000215.1 GCA_003556985.1 Bacteroidota bacterium | reverse complement strand
CGTATTTCCTGGCCAGTTCTTTCAATATGTCGTAAAATGCCTTTTCTTCAAAATCGATACCCATTTCCTGGAATGATTCTCTCTCTTTTTTCATCGCATGGTACAGATCGATGATTTCATCGGTAAAATCATCCAGTACCTCACTTCGTAAGGTGTCGTTTTCTTTGCGTTCATTGTAACGTTCGACCAATGATTTAAACTTTTTTGAAAAGTCGATTCCCTTCACTTTGTTAACTTTCTTAAAGTCTTCAATGGCTTTGGCAAGCAGCTTTTGCAGGAGCTTAATTTTGGTGTTGGGGAGCTTGATCTTATCGATCTTGGCCAGGTACTCTTCATCAAAGATGTCGATCTCCTTAGTGTCTTCGTTACCCAACTTGGTGATCTCGGTGACTCCCTCACTTTCAAGAGCTTCCTGAATCATCTTGCGGACTTTAGCATTCATTTGGGCTACATCGGGTGCAGTTCCTTTGGTGAGCTTGAACACAATAGACCGAACGGCAATGTAGAAGTGTATGTAGTCCCGCTCTTCTTTTGTAAACTCTTCACTTCCACAGCAGATATCGTAAGCAGTCTTCATTCTCTTGACCAAAAACATAAACCGCTTTTCTAAATCTTCAGTTGCCTGAACGTATTCAGCGGCCATATTGAGAGTATGAAGCTGTTGCATTGGATTCCCGCTGAAATAAGGCTTCTCATTAAATTTGTGAAAGATCTTTCTGAGCAGATCCAGGTGATCTTTTACCACGATAATCGATTGCTGAATGTCCTCGAAGTTTTTGGCATCCGATTTATTGTAATGGGCGAGGGCTTTATTCATCTGTGATTTGATACCGATGTAATCAACAATCAGTCCCTTGTCTTTGCCTTCAAACTTTCGGTTTACCCTGGAGATGGTCTGAATGAGATTATGACGCTTAATGGGCTTATCGATATACATGGTATCAAGGAAAGGAACATCAAAGCCGGTGAGCCACATATCCACCACAATGGCAATTTTGAAGTTGGACTTGGGATTCTTGAACTGCCGATCTAATTCTTTGCGGTCGTCTTTGGTGCCTAACAGATTGTAGAGCTTCTTCACATCATCTTTGTTGCGGGTCATAACCATTTTGATCCGCTCAATGGGCTTTATTTCCCGAAGCTCACTTTCAGTGAGTTCTTCATCGGGAGCCGCTGCTCTTACTTCATTCCACTCAGGACGAAGTTCGATAATGTTTTTGTACATCTCGTAGGCAATCTCCCGGTTGCTGCACACAAACATTGCCTTGCCTTTAATGGTCGCACCTTCTTCTATGCGTTTTTCATAGTGATTCACAAAATCCAGGGCTACAGCCTTTAAGCGATCCGGGTCGCCAATAATGGCATTCATCTGAGCATTCGCCTTTTTGCTCTCCTCAATCTGATATTCATTGGTACCTTCGTCAGCGCATTTATCGTAGTATTCTTCGATCTCCTGAAGCTTTTTGTTATCCAGCAGTACTTTTGCGGCCCGACCTTCATATACAATCCGTACGGTGATATCATCCACCACCGATTCGGTCATGGTGTATTCATCTACAACCTCACCAAAGACATCCAGAGTTGCATCAATCGGAGTTCCAGTGAAGCCGACATAGGTAGCATTGGGAAGGGAATCGTGCAGATACTTGGCAAATCCGTAGGTTTTGGTGACTCCCTCTGAGGTGATCTTCACTTTCTGATCCAGGTTAGTCTGACTTCGGTGCGCTTCATCCGAAATACAGATCACATTGGCACGATCGGTTAGGAGCTTGGTGTCCTCGGTAAACTTGTGAATGGTAGTGAGGAATATACCACCGCTTTTTCTGCCTTGAAGCTTTTTGCGAAGGTCTTCCCGGCTTTCTACCGTCTTAACATTGTCATCTCCGAGATAACCCTTGGCATTGGTAAACTGGGCAGAAAGCTGGTCATCTAAATCTGTTCGGTCGGTGATGAGAACAATCGTAGGACTGGAGAAATAGGGGCTTTTCATCAACAATCTTGAAAGGAAAAGCATGGTAAAGCTCTTACCTGATCCGGTAGCCCCAAAGTACGTACCGCCTTTTCCATCACCATCCGGTTTTTGATGCTCAATGATGTTGTGGAACAGTTTATTGGTCGCATAGAACTGCGGATACCGACAAACGATCTTCTCATCCTTTTTCGAGCTGTCGGGGATATAAATGAAGTTTCGGATGATATTCCGTAGTCGCTTCCGGTTAAACATTCCCTCAAGCAGCGTGTAGAGAGAATCGATGCCATCTACATCTTTGATTAAGCCTTCAATGCGCCTCCACGAGTAGTAGTATTCATAGGGAGCGAAGAACGAACCGGCCCGGCTGTTCACTCCGTCACTGATCACACAAAAGGCATTGTATTTGAATAACTCTGGTATGTCTCGTTTATAGCGAACGGTTAACTGGATATAAGCATCATGGATTGTAGCTTCTTCCCGAATGGCGCTTTTAAATTCAAATACCACCAGTGGTATTCCATTAATGTAGAGAATACCGTCCGGAATCCGTTTTTCCGTGCCCATGACCTCAAGCTGATTCACAAACTTGTAGATATTGGTATCGGGCTGGTAGCCTTCTCCTTCTGAAGCTGCTTTACCGTACTTGGGATTGAACTCACTGTTTTCCATTCCAACCTGAACAGCGGCCAGAATTCCGCTGTAGTCAATAAGCTGAATGTAGACATCTTTT
>PWPZ01000118.1 GCA_003556985.1 Bacteroidota bacterium | reverse complement strand
TTTTTATCTCAACAACAAATGGATTATCGGAGTAAAAATCATTATGCGAAATAGGATGTGGCTCAATTCGTGTATCAATTTGAGAAGCCAGCAACATTAATTGAACTTGAATATCAAAACGTTTTAAATCATCCAAATCCCTGAAAATTAAAGCTAAATCAATATCACTATCTTGATTTGAGTTTCCCCTTGCTTTTGCGGTTGCGTGTGTTTTCTCTTCCGAAATCATAATGCATTTCTTCCTTACCTTTCTGTCAATTTTATTGCAACCATTATTGCTTAGTGGCACAATGGACTAATAATTCGTCATGATAAATGCCGTATTTTAGCGAATTTTTAACATATTAAAAAAATTATTTAGAGAGATTTTTGATTACTTTTACTAATTGGATCATATTTGCAAAATGCATTAATGTATATATGTGCATTTATGTAATTAATGCCGGATTGAGGCCTGTGGTATTCATCCGTTTGAACGGTCTGGGTAAGATGTTAAAGTGATCGGATTGAGACGTTTGGAATTCATCTGTTTGAATGGCCAGGGTAAGATGTTAAAGCAAATGGCTATTATGTATTTGCTAATTGAATATTCTATACCGCTTTAATTATTTATTAAATTATGGGCATACTAAGTAAGGACAGCCGAATAGCCATACTTGGCGCAGGAAATATCGGACTTTCAATTGCAAAAGGGCTTCTTGGGTCCGGAAGGTTTATTCCGGAAAATATTTGTCTTACCCGAAGGCGTATAAATTTGCTTTCCAAAATGCAGGAAACCGGCGTACGGATAGAAAGAGACAATGCCCGTGCGGTTGAAATTTCCGAAGTTGTTATAATTGCAGTTGAGCCTCAGCAGGTCAACGGTTTGCTCAGGGAGATCCAACCCGTTCTGCAGGCAAAGACACATACCATCATATCTGTAGTTACCGGCGTGAAGATCAACCAGATTGAAAGAGTAACCGGAGAAGGCATAGCAATTGTAAGGGCAATGCCAAATATTGCAATATCAGTCGGTGAATCTATGACTTGCCTGGCTGCAAATGGCATTTCGGGCGATGCCCTTGAAATTGCCGGAGATCTTTTCAGTACTGTTGGGACTACACTGATTATTAACGAGGAAGAGATGATAGCTGCAACTGCCATCGGTGCATGCGGCGTAGCATTCTTTCTTCGTGCCATCAGGGCTGCTTCCCAGGGAGGCATTGAAATCGGCCTTCAGTCAAACCATGCCCTGAGTATAGCAACCCAGGCTGCCAAAGGTGCTGCTTCACTTTTGCTGGCAGCCGGAAGTCATCCCGAGCAGGAAATAGATAAGGTGACCACTCCAAAGGGGTGTACCATTGCCGGCCTTAACCTGATGGAATATGAAGGGTTTAGCTCTTCCATGATAAAAGGGATCTCCCTTTCGGCAGAAAAAGCCGGCCTGCTGTATTCAGATGACCAGGATTAAAAATTCTTAAAAATTAATTGCTTAATCAATTATGGTGGAACATGGTATGTGTTTTGTTATTAAAAAATAATTGCAATTCTTAAGATTTCAGGAGAAGTTTAATTCTTATATAAAAACAATTCAGATTGTGGATCTTATATTCGACATATTCAAAGTCGATCCTGGTAACAAAAAGCCAAAACAGGGCAGGATACTTATATCGGACCCTTTTTTGAATGATGCTTACTTTAAGAGATCGATAGTGTTCATTACCGAACATAACAATAACGGCTCAGTAGGATTTGTTTTGAATAAACCCGTTGAGGTTGATATAGGTGAAATTCTCGTTGATTTCCCTTCCGTTGACGGAACACTTTCTGTGGGAGGACCGGTCGGCACCGACTCGGTGCATTATATTCATGCTGTTGGGGAACTTATACCAAACAGTGTTAAGGTGATGAATAATGTCTGGTGGGGAGGCGATTTTGAAGTTGTAAAACAGCTTCTCAATGAAGGAATTCTTAACAGCAGCAACATAAGGTTTTTTGTTGGATATTCCGGCTGGCAGCCAGAGCAGCTTGAAAAAGAGATTTCAGAAAATTCCTGGGTGGTAAGCGAGCTTGACAGCGGCCAGATAATGAATACAAAAAACAGAGAATCCTGGAAGGTTGTGCTGAATGATCTGGGCGGTAAATACAAATTATGGACTAATTTCCCTGAAAATCCCGGCTCCAACTGATGATGGCGGTGTCAGTCTCCAAACTGTTCGCGGTTAAGCAATGCTATAAGTTTTTTTGAAGTTTTGCTAAAGTATCGCTTTTTTCCGTAAGCTACAACCCAGCGTATGCCTGTAATGGAATTGGTCAGAAAGAATTCATCGGCCAGGTTCAGATCCTCTTCACCAAGACGGGTCTCGCTATGCCCGATCCCCTCTTTTTCTGCAATTCGGAGAATTTGCCGGCGCATTATACCTTCAACACAGCCTTCCGACAGGGCTGGTGTAAACAATACGCCTTTTTTGATCAGGAAGAGATTTGAGCTGATACATTCTGCCAGCCTGTTTTCCGTATTGAGAATAATGCAATCATCAAGCCCTGCCTCTTTTTTATGTAGACCGGCCATTATGTATAACAGGGAATTTGCGGTTTTGAGGTTTGCCAGGCTATCTGCCTGTTTTATAAGCGAATTGTATAAACCAACTTTCAGGCCTTTTTCATTGAGGCGGTAGCGGTCGTATGGCAGGGGAGAAGCTTCTGCAAGAAAAGAACACGATCCTGAATCGGGAGTGAAGAATCCCCCGCCGTTGCGAAAAACAGTCAGCCTTACCCGCACGCCGTTGTACAGGTGGTTTTTGTTTAGCAGCCTCACAATTGCCGATTCAATGCTGCCGGGTTCAGGGAGGCTGTTTTTGTCCATTCCCAGAATTTCCATCCCCCTCTGCAGCCGGCTGTGGTGGTCCTTGAAAAACTGCAATCTCGTTCCGTTTCCGTGGATTGTTTCAAAAAGTGCGTCACCATAGCAAAAGGCACGGTTGCCGTGCATCAGGGAAGGCTCACCCGCGGGCAGCATTTCATCGTTAAGGCATATGTATTGTTTATGTTTCAACCAGTTTTATTTTTTTATCCATGCAATATGCAGGCAGAACATGAGAAGCTTTGTTTATTGGTTCAAGGAACTATGCCTTACCGTTTCAAGGAACTATGCCTTACCGTTTCCGTTAGTTATTATGTCAATATAGTTCAGAATCGATTCGTTGGCATTTATAAGAATTCCCTTTACCCCTGCCCGGAGGGCGGCTTCGGTATCACTCTCCTTATCACCTATCATAAATGACAGGCTCGGGTCTATATTGAATCTGGCTATGGCTTTCTCAACCAGAAGACTACCAGGCTTGCGGCAGAGGCACTTACCCGAGGAAGGATAATGAGGGCAATAATATATTTCTGCAAGCTCCAGGTTATGGAGGGAGAGCATTTGCTTAAGCTTATTGTGGATTTTCTCCACATGTGAATGGGTATATAATCCTTTGCCAATTCCTCCCTGGTTGGAAATTACAATGAGGATAAATCCGGCATCGCGCAAGGCTGTCATTGCATCAAATACCCCTTCGTTTATCTCAAAATTCTCCGGTTCGAAAACATATTCCCCCGTTTCACGGTTAATAACCCCGTCGCGGTCAAGGAAAACAGCTTTTTTTTTATCGTTGCCCATTCTGCAAAAATAAATAAAATAAAAATTTAGGGTGACTGAATCGTCGTATGTAGCTGACTGTAATGCGGCATGACCCTGTCCGGCTAAAGCCGGAAGAGCTGCCGGAAAAACGATTCAAACAGACCGATATTTATTAGGAGCGGAAATACCAGTCCGAATACAGCTCCTATAAAATGAGCATCATGGTTGATATTGTCGGATGCTTTCCTGCTCATGTAATTCGAATAAAGAAGATAAAGCACGCCAAATACAATTCCCGGAATGGGAATTATTGCCCACAACAGGAGAACCTGCCAGGGTGCAAAGAAAATGCTGGTAAAGATCACTGCCGATACCCCGCCTGAAGCACCAACAGAGTTATACCAGTGGTTGTCCTTATGTTTTTTCAGGGTAGTGAGAGATGAAACTACTATTGCGCCCAAATAAAGAAGCATATAGGTAAGGCCGGGATAGCTGAGCATCCCCCTTGTTTCCAGTTGCTGGAAATATCTTTCTACAGCTGTTCCAAAGGAGAACAGTACCAGCATATTAATAATCAGGTGTATCCAGTCGGCATGCAACAGTGCATGAGTCAGAAGCCTGTAATACTGTTTTCGGTGATAAACCTGGTATGGATTGAACTGGAGCTTGTACATCAGCTCAGGCCTTGAAAAGGCAAGGACCGAAACTAAAGCTGTGATAATTACAATAAAGATTGTCATAATAAAGGTTAATGAAGTATTTTGTAAATAAGTTCTTTGAGTAATTCTCCCTCGCCGGCTGATGAGTTGCCGTATCCTTTTGATCGCATATCATATTCCCTTAACCATGATATTACGGCAGCGGTTTTACGCGGGTTGTATTTTTTGGCAGCCTGCGTGTATTCCGAGACAAAATACGGGTTTATTCTCAGCACCGAGGCGATATTTTTTTTTGATTTATCCTTTAGAAAATGGATGGTGAATATTTTGCTGAAGTACGTAAAAAGCGAAGAAATGGTAAGGGTGAAGGGGTTGCTTTTCGGGTTCTTTGCAAAATAATCGATTATGCGGTTTGCCTTCAGAACATTTTTTTGCCCGAGGGCCTTTTGCAGTTCAAAATTGTTATAGTCTTTGCTGATGCCTATATTGTGTTCAATAAGGAGCGGGGTTATATTCTTATCGTTTTCAGGAAGTGAAAGTATGAGCTTTTCCAGCTCATTGGCAATTTTTCCAAGGTCGGTTCCCAGGTATTCAACGAGCAGCATGCTGGCAGAAATATCTATGGTACAGTTTCTTTTTTTCAGCCACAATGCTATCCAGTCGGGAATCTTGTTTTCATAGAGCCTTGCCGATTCCATCACTGCTCCCTTGCATGATATAACAGCCTCGTACAGTTTCTTCCTCTTCGGGTAGGTATTGTATTTATAATTAATCAGGAGTATAGTCGACTTAAGGGGGTTTTTGGCATATATGGCAAGATTGTCAATGTCTTTCATCTGCTGCCCTTCTTTTACCACAATTAGCTGATGACTGGCCATCATCGGAAACCTTCGCGAGGCGCTAATAACGTTTATGGCATCGGCATCCTTTCCATAAAAGATTGTCTGGTTAAATGCTTTTTCCTCTTCGCTCAGGGTATTGTTCATGATGTAATCGGTTACCATATCAATGTAATATGGCTCCTGTCCGGTAAGAAGGTAAACCGGCCTGTATATTTTATTATTTATCTCCTTTACAATTTCGCCTGGAGTCATTGCACTTAAAATTTAAGATGTTTCACCGATGCGGAATGGTTAATTATTTCCCGGAGGGAATTTACACCAATAGACAGATGCTCCTTTACAAACAGTTCCGTCACTCTCTGATCGCTCTCCGATGTTTTTACCCCTGTAGAGATCATTGGCTGGTCGGATACAAGAAGGAGGGCTCCGGAAGGTATTCCGTTAGCAAAACCCACAATGAATATAGTGGCAGTCTCCATATCAATGGCCAATGCCCTTGTTTTTTCCAGATACTTTTTAAAGCGTTGATCATATTCCCATACCCGTTTGTTGGTAGTGAAAACCGTTCCCGTATAATAATCCCTTTCAGCATTTACGATTGCCGAGGAAACCGCCCTTTGCAGGTTAAATGCCGGGAGGGCGGGAACTTCAGGCGGCAGGTAGTCGTTGGATGTTCCTTCACTCCTTATGGCAGCAATAGGCAATATCAGATCCCCCAGTTTGTTCTTTTTTTTCAGACCACCGCATTTTCCAAGAAACAACACCGCTTTCGGGTTTACTGCACTCAGCAAATCCATGATGGTCGCAGCATTTGCACTGCCCATACCTATGTTGATAAGGGTGATGCCATTGGCTACCACACAGGGCATAGGATGGTCCTTCCCGATTATGCTGGTGTTATTCATTTCGGCAAATAATTCCAGGTAGTTGCTGAAGTTGGTAAGCAGAATATGTCCGGTGAAATTGTCAAGGGGGTTTCCTGTATATCTTGGCAGCCAATTATTGACTATCTCCTGTTTTGTTTTCATATCTTGATATATTTGTATTGTGCAAAGCACAAACAAGCTTTGGCGGATTTAATTTAACGGCTCCGGAAATTACTGAATAATCATCAATATATTTGTATTATTAAAATTACAAATAAGCTTTTACGTGTCAAATTCAATGGCTCATCAAATGAATGTGAATAAGCAAAAACCTAAAGCTTACGCCGAGAGCAGATTTTGTGATTAAATAATTGGGCTCCTGAAATTAAGCTATAATAATCAAAAGATGTTGCCGCAGTTAAATTTTCCCGAATATTCCTTTCAGATTAAATCCGAAGGACAAAGAAAGTATATTTTCGACAAAATCCGAAAGCGTTATGTCTCATTGACGCCCGAGGAATGGGTGAGGCAAAATTTGGCAGCTTATCTGATCAGTGAAAAAAAATTCCCTGCACCTCTTATGGCGGTGGAGATGTTCCTGAAAATAAACGGCCTGGAAAAGAGGGCCGATATTGTTCTTTTCTCAAAACAGGGCACTCCTGTCATGATTGTGGAATGCAAGTCGCCCGCAATAAAAATCAGCCAGAAGGTTTTTGATCAGGCAGCACTTTACAATGTTGATATGAAGGTGGAATATCTGCTTGTAAGTAACGGCATAACTCATTATTGCGCCAGGCTCGACCATAAGAAAGCAACCTGGAAATTTCTTTCCGATATTCCAGGCTATTATGACGGGGGACTTGCAGTAGAAAAATAGCGCCCTGAACCTGCTCTTGCAATCCTGCGGTCGGTAATCTGATAACCACCCTGAACCTGCTACTGCAATCCTGCGGCTGGATTCGCAAAGGGCCGGCTTAATCAGTTCAGACCGGGCTTAATGGTGACGGCAAAGAACAAACTTTTAAGAATGGTTTGAATGGTTTATGAGCTGCAACATATAAACATTCTTCCACCCTTTGGGTGTTTTGTTCCAGTCAACCTTTTCCCCGGTTATTTTGAATTTGAATTTTTCGAAAAGCTTGATACTGACCTCATTGTCACTGTCTATATGACAGAACAGCTGATGTAGCTGCAGAATATTAAAAGAGTAGTTGATAAGCAATTCAAGAGCCTCAGAAGCAAAGCCCCTGTTCATGTATTTTTGCTCACTTATAAGTATCCCGATACCTGCCCGTTCATTCATCGGATCAAAATCAAAGAGATCTATCGCTCCAACGGTTTCCGTTTTATCTGCCCCGGCATAATCTATCATCAGCCTGAGCTGTTTCGTCTGGAAAATATCCATGTGGGATTCGGCGATATACTTTTCAAGTATGAACCGGGAAAAGGGCACCAGTGTATTGCTTACGGCCCAGATGTCTGAATTGTTTTCCCAATTGTACAGAAGCTCAACATCGGTTGGTTCAAGTGCCCTCAGTTTAATTGTGTTTCCTGTTAGAATATTCAAAATCAGTCTGTTTTTATGTTTTTAGAAATTTCAGGAATTATCCCGGAAAGTATCTTATTCTTTTCCGGTTTTTCTGCTGTGGCGTTCTTTAAAATAATAGGCAATCAGCAGGAGCAACGACAGTATCAGTATCAGCCATATACGGTTTGCCCTCCCGGTTTCGGGAGTTTCCTCCTCTTCAAATTCAGGATCGGGCGTTTCGAAATATTCCGGGGCAATAACCGTGTCATTATCCGGCATGACCGGATCTTCAGGAATTAATACCTCTTCCTGGTCCGGCAAATCAAAACCTATGATCACCTCCTCCGTGACTACATCGCCGTTTTTGCCGGCATTAATGAACCGGAGTATGTTATTTCCCGGTACAGGATCATATTCATAAGTAAAGTTTTCGGCATTCATCATAATTTCTTCAGTACCCGCGGAGGCTCCGTCAATTATTTTTTCTACTTCCAGTATTGTGTTGGATTCAACTTTCAGGGGTATCCGGATCTTTTCTTTTCCCGTAATGCGGTAATAATGCTGATCAATGCCCAGTGTCCTTTCCTGAAGACGGGTTTCCGGGGGCAGGATTATGGAGTCTGTAATAACCCCCCGTATATCGAACAACCCGGACTCCTCTCTTTCCATATTCACGTTGACCATCAATACATTATCTTCCCTGTCAGCCGCCAGGCTGATTGTTTTTGTCACCTCTTCATACCCCTCTTCACAAAAAAACACTTCCCATTCACCGGCCCCGACCGTTATCTCATAAGCTCCGGTCAGCCGGTCAGGCTTTCCTGAGTAAACTGTATTTGCGTTCTCCGGGTCAACAACTTTTATTTCTGCTCCGGCGCCCGGCTGCAGTCCGCCGGCTCTCAGCATTTTCCCGGTAAGTAAAAATTTGCGTGGATTTTTTTCTGAAAAAATCTCATATCTGTAAATGTCCATTTCTCCAAAACCTTCATTATCAAATTTGGAGTAATAAGCATATTTACCGTTTTGAACGGGAACGAAAAACAGGTCATCATCAGGTGTGTTGATACCGTAACCGGCATTCACGGGAGTTGACCAGGAACCGTCATTTTTGCGTGTAGAGGAAAAAATGTCATAACCCCCTATATTTTTATGCCCGTGTGAACTGAAATAAAGGGTCCTGCCGTTTCCGGAAATAAACGGAGTATCCTCATTATATGGGGTGTTTATCTCCTTTCCGAGATTGATCGCCGGCCCCCATTTTCCTCTTTCATCCCTGACCGAATAATACAAATCCAGTCCGCCGAATCCTCCCGGCCGGTTGCTTGCAAAGTAAAGGGTGTCGCCGCTTGCTGAAATGGAGGCATGTGATTCCCAGTACCCGGAATTGATGTTATCATTGAGCTTCTCAATAGCCGACCATTTGTCTTCACTGTACCTGCTTACATAGATGTTGCCTACCAGGTCGTCCGATTTGTACAGGTAGAGCTCCCTGCCGTCAGAGGAGAGCGAAACCGGATAAAAATCACCGTCGCTGCCCAGCCGGGAAGTAATTTCCAGCGGCCATGACCATTCTCCCTGATCTGTTCTTTCGGAAAAAAATATCCCGTCATAAAACGGCAGTTCACGGGTAAAAACAAGTACTTCTTCATTTGCGGAAACAACAGGATTGGTTTCGGAAAACCTGGTGTTTATTCTTTCCCCGAGATTCTCCTCAATAAAAAAAATGGGTTGATCGACACTTTCAATTGCATTCAGGGTGGCCTCTATGTGTGCATCGACAACATCGGCATTATATACCGAGGGAGTCATTTTATCCCTGAACCGGGAGTAAATTTCAAGAGCCTCCCGGAACCGGTAATTGACATGGTACGCATTTCCAAGGTGAAATAGGGCGTCAAGGGGCGCCTGAGTCGAGCGGAATGTTGGCCTCCTGTTACGGGGATCAATGTTTTCAACCGCCTTTTCCAGATATGCTATTGCCTTTTCTTTTTGTCCGGGCGTATGTATACAGCAGGTTCCTGCCCGGTAATATATGAATGCGTTATCAGGCTGATCTTTAAGAAGTTCAAGGTAAAGGGGAAGGGCTTCATTGTATTCTTCAAATAAAAAGTATGATTCGGCTTCCAGAAACATTTCCTGCCTGCCCGAAAAAAGCTGGGAATAGATTTGAGCTTCGGCCTGGAGGGCAAATAAAAGAATGGCTGGAAGAAAAATCAATATTTTAATCATTCAATATCGATATAGCTTATCATAGAGTTTATGGCTTCAGCCCAGAAAACCGGATAAGTCATAAAAAATAAACCGGTTGTCAGGGTTCAAGTTATAATAAACAAATATATATGAATTTCTCATCTGAAGAAAATAGCAAAAAGAACAATTACACTGCATGAGAAATCGACCTTCAGGTCAATTTTTTTAATCCGAAAACACACAAAACGGATTAAAAAAAATTGACTTTTGTTGATCATACATGATATATACAGATCATTTTAAAATGTCAGGCAGATGTGTAATTTAAGAAAAATATAATAAAAAACCTGATAGGGGACCAATTAATGCTAATAGTCGCCAATCAGGTATAATGAGTCGCATGCCTGGGAATCAGAATAAAGACGGGTGTTCCTGATTATTCCCGAAGCAAGTGTTGACCCCGGAGTTATATTTTTCTGCCGCTATCGAAATTCTCCAGGTATTCGGATATCCGTTGCAGGAACATTCCTCCGAGAGCGCCGTCAACCACCCTGTGATCAAAAGACAGGGAGAGTGTCATGATATGTCTTATTGCAATTACATCCCCCTGGCCGGTTTCTAAAACCACCGGCTTCTTTATAATTACCCCTGTGCCCAGGATGGCGACTTCGGGCTGATTAATTATGGGGGTGCCGGTTGTATTTTTAAAAGCACCGAAATTGGTTAAGGTAAATGTACCGCCTGATATTTCATGAGGCTGAAGCTTGCCGGATCTGGCCCTGCCGGCCAGTTCATTCACCGCCCTGGCCAGGCCCGGCAGGTTTTTCTCGCCGGCATTTTTTATTACCGGTACTATCAGGTTCCCGTCAGCAAGGGCGACTGCCATTCCTATGTTGATATTTTTTTTTACAATAATTTTGGTGCCTGCAACGGAAACATTGATCATGGGAAAATCCCTCAACGCTTTTGCTGCTGCCTCAATAAACAAGGGTGTAAATGTAAGATTCTGGTTTTCGCGTTCCATGAAGTCTTTCCTGCGCGATTCTCTCCATCTGACCAGTTTGGTAACGTCAGTATCTATAAAGACTGTTGCATGGGGGGAAGTTTGCTTTGAGCTTACCATACGGCTGGCAATGAGTTTTCTCATGCGATCCATTTCGATAACCCGGTCGCC
>PWPZ01000221.1 GCA_003556985.1 Bacteroidota bacterium | reverse complement strand
TTCCCAGGAAAATTTCTTCAGACTCACATACATCTGTATCATCAATAACTTCTGCAACAGGAATTTCATGAACTGTAACCACGACTGTATTTTGGGTTGTGCAGCCGGTTTGAACATAAACCTCTGTAAGCGTGTATGTTGTAGTTACCGTTGGACTTACCACGGGGTTCGAAACAGTTGGATCGCTTATGGAAGGATCATCAGGTTCACTGGTCCACAGATAAGTATTTAAGGGCATGGGTTCGGTATACTCCGTACCTATTGTAACTGAGTCTCCAAGGCAAATATCCAGATCGGGGCCAGTTTCGGCCAGGGGTGATGGATTTACAGTAATTACTACACTTGCAGTATTTACACAGCCATATTCCGGATACTCTTCAGTTAAGGTATAAGTAGTTGTTACAGTTGGACTTACTACCGGATTAGGAACATTATTGTCGAAAACTTCATCTTCGTTGCTTGACGTCCAGGTATAAATATTTCCTTCGATTGGATTATCAGGACCCAGTATAACTGATTCTCCGGCACAAATGGTCTGATCTTCTCCGGCATTGGGTATTCCGCCCACAACATATACAACAACGGTGTTGGAGTTGGTACACCCGGTTTCCAGGTATGTTTCCACAAGGGTGTAAGTTGTTGTAACCGTTGGACTTACAACAGGATTTGATATGGTTGGATCACTTAATGAAGGATCTTCGGGATTACTTGTCCATAAATAGGTATTGTTGGGTACAGGATCTGTGTCTCCATCATTGCCGAGCATTACTTCATCACCCAGGCACATGGTCTGATCATCGCCTGTAAAGGCTTCCGGTAGGGGATTGAATGTTACAAAAACTTCACCTGTAGTGCTGCAATTGTTGATAAGGCTGGTAACGGTGACTGTGTAAAGTCCGGTTTGCGAAACCTCCAGAGTTTGTTCAGTGCTGCCATCTGACCAAAGGTAGCTGACATCATCAAATTCTCCTGCATCCAGGATAACTGTTTCCCCTTCACAAACTTCAATATCATCTCCGAGATCCACAACAGGACCAGGTATTACCGTAATGGTGATTTCTGCCACATCGCTTCCGCAGGCGTTGGTTCCCTCAACATAGAAGGTTGTAGTTTCCATTATTACCACTTCAATTTGTCCGCCGGTTTCATTACCCTCAAAATCAAATTCAGGATCTGCACTCCATAAATATTCATTGGCTCCCGATGCGGTAAGGATAACTGTGCCGCCTTCGCAAACTTCTTCAAGGCTTGCAGTGATGCTTACTACAGGTTCATCAACTACTGTAAGGGTTACTTCTGAAAAAAGATAACAATCACCATCTACATCGTAAACCTGAAGAAGGTAAGTCTGAGACCCTGTGAAATCAATCTCAACTACAGGATTAGAAAGAGTAGATATGGTGCTACCGTTTAATTCCAGTGTCCAGAGGTACTCAAAATTTCCTGAGCCTCCTGAAGCTGTTGGGTTTCCACCCAGGGTAACTTCATCGCCAAAACAAACCTCCTGGTCAGGGCCGGTATCAAGAATGATATCCGGTAAAACGGTTAAGGCTACATCATCAGATGCCTCACAGGCAATGCCTTCAGGATCAGTTACAGTAATGGTATATGTGGTTGTAACCACAGGGCTTACTATAGGATTTAATAAATTCTCCTGACCAGCCAGTGTCGGATCAGGCGGGTTTGCTGTCCAGTTAATAATATAATTTTCAGGGATACCTGTTCCCCCTGAAATATTAGCACCCAGTGTAAAGCTTACATCATCGTAATTGCCATTACATACTATACCATCATCAATTGCAACTACGTTAAGTGCAGGAATTACAACAACCGTAACAATATCATAAGCAACACAATTGTCTCCTGTATTGTCTTGTACTCTTACCCTGTATGTAGAAGTAACGGTAGGTGAAACTACAGGATGTACATTCTCTGAAATAAAATGGGGATTTGGACTCAATCTTTCCCATCTGTAGTTGAACTGATCCGGTGAAATGTTGGGGTTATTCATATAATAACCCGTATTTCCGATTCCCAGTGGTGTTCCGCCAAGGGGTGTTGAACCTCCGGAACACAAGTAAATATTTCCGTCTTCATCACCACCGGCATCGGCCACAACAGTGGGATAAACAGATATGGTTGCAGAGGCTATAGCAATACACCCTGCGGCATCAATGACCATTAATGTGTATACGGTCTGCTGGTTTGGTGAAACAACCGGGTTTTCGATGTTTTCCTGCCCATCCAGACTTGGATCGGCCGGAACAGAAGACCACTGATAGGTGTAAGGTGGAGTTCCGCCAAAAGCAGTTTCGTTGCTACCGGTTCCACCCAGCAGCCATACTCCATTATTTTCACCACTACAAATAACAGCATTGCTTCCTGCAAATGCACGGAGTGGAGAATCGGGTTGCAGCACTTCGGCCTGGACAATAGTTATACATCCATTGGCATCTGTTACTGTAACAGTATAAATTCCTGCCGGTATGTTTGAAATGGTTTGGGTAGTCTCACCATTATTCCAAAGATACTGATAGCTATCGCCGGGAAATGGTGTTCCACCCGAAACAATGGCAGTGGCTGAACCGTTTGACTCGCCCCAGCAAATCACATCTTCGGTTGTAATTTCAACTGTAAGGGCTTCTGCAGGTTCAGTTATAACAAATGTTTCTTCTGCTGTACATCCATTGCTGTCAGTAATTACAAGTGTATAGCTGCCTGCAGTTAGTC
>PWPZ01000082.1 GCA_003556985.1 Bacteroidota bacterium | reverse complement strand
TCATTGAACTGGGTTTAATACAGGCAAAATTAAGATAAAGATAGTAAAGTTCATAGCATTACCTTTCCCTTAGCGGGGAAGGAAACGCAACGGGGTTAAGGTTGTCAGAGAAGCCGGATGCCGTGATCCGGTAAGGAGATACGCAGGAAGGTGCCGGAATCTGGCAGGCCCCCGGTTTGGGAAACCGGATAAAGGTGCCGTAATCTGGCAGGCCCCCGGTTTGGGAAACCGGATAAAGGTGCCGGAATCTGGCAGACCCCCGGTTTGGGAAACCGGATAAAGGTGCCGGAATCTGGCAGGCCCCCGGTTTGGGAAACCGGAAAAGGCCCCGGGTGCATGCCGGAAAGTCGCCTGTCAGGCCGGGGTTTAGCCGGCAAAGTAGTAGGCCGGGAAGATGAAAGCCGGAATTATCAGGATACCGTTAACCCGAAAGGCACCGGCCGGGAAACCGGAGCTGGAAAGATGCCGGATGGCACTTTGCTATTTTAAGTTTTTGTTGTTCTTTATCACCCTTTTCGCCTCATTGTAGCCTATATCGAACATTTCACGCCCCATGGAGATGTCGGTTAAACCGTAATCCTTCAGCTCTTCGGGGTCGATGAACCAGTCACAAAGCTTAGCCTTTTCTTCAATCTTTGCCCTGATGCTAAGGTGGAACGAACGTTGGAGCACTTCAATGGCGCTTCCTATTTTTTTTATCGGACCGGGATAATTAACATCCACCCCGATAATCTTTTTACACTTCTTCTTCAGGGGCTTTACGGGCAGGTTATCCTGAACTCCGCCGTCCACGTAAAGATGGCCCTTTATCTCGACAGGCGCGAACAATCCGGGTATACTTGCCGAGGCTGTTAATTTTTCGATAATGTCTCCCTTATGAAAATATTCCACTTTACCTGTATGAAGGTTTGTGCAGGTAATAAAAAGCGGTATTTTCAGATCTTCGATATCCCTGGCTCTCAGATATTCTTTTATGGCTACCCCGACCCCTGTCATTTTCAGCAGACCTGTCTTTCCGAAATTAAATCTCATGTGAGACAAAAATTTTTGCTCCATGAATATTTCCAGCAGTTCATCAGGCTCATAGCCGTCGGCCAGCAGAGCGCCGACTATTGCTCCGGCACTGGTTCCGGCAATGGCCCCCGGCCGGATCCCTTTTTCATAAAGCGCCTTGACTACTCCAAGATGAGCCATCCCCCGGGCAGCCCCTCCGCTCAACGCCAGGCCGTAATCACAGCGTTTTTTCAAATGCAGCATTTTCAGGATATCAAATGGCATAATTATCGTTATTTTTGTATAAATTAATTACTTTTCTGTCCAACCACCTGAGCACCGGCTGTATTAGCCCTTCTCCGTCAAAATTATCCTCCTGTATGTTGCGTGCACATCTGTCAGTTTTAGACCGTTTCTATAAAATTACTACCTATTTCTGGATTCCCACATCAATTTTGATTAATTTTAATCTTATTAACCCAATTAACCAGATTTTATCAATTTAAATACATTTATAAATTTATGCCAAAAAAGAAAAAAATCAACAAAAACACCAAAAGCTACACGAAAGAAACTCTTACCGGTGATGTTCTCGGGATCCTGTCAAATCATCCCAACAGAACTTATAACTACAAGCAGATAGCCAGGCAACTCCTTATCCGCGACAGCGATACAAAGCAATTGATCAGCAGGGTACTGCGTGAACTTTCAGACAAAGACGATATCGAAGAGGTTTACACCGGCAAATACAAGCTTAAGTCAAAAGGCGGCCATGTTGTCGGCGTTGTTGACATGAAAGCCAACGGCACGGCAATAATAAAGTCAGAGGATTTTCCCGACGATATCTTTGTCAATGAGCGCAACCTGAACCACGCCCTGAACGGTGATATTGTAAAGGTGTACTGCTATGCCGTGGGTAAAAAGAAGTTTGTGGAAGGGGAGGTAACAGAGATACTTAAAAGATCGAGGGATACTTTCGTAGGAACGGTACAGCTCTCAAAAAACTTTGCTTTTCTGGTAGCAGATGCGAGGGTGCTGCCTTACGATTTGTTTATACCCCTGAAAAGCCTTAAAGGGGCACGTGATGGCGACAAGGTCATAGCCCGCATTACCGAGTGGCCTCAAAAAGTGAAAAACCCGGTTGGCGAAGTTGTGGAAGTGCTTGGCAAAAAAGGAGAGCATGAAACGGAAATGCATGCTATACTTGCCGAATACGGCCTTCCTTATACTTTCCCCGATGACGTTGAAGAGGCGGCAAAAGCAATTCCGGAAGAAATAACCACTGAAGAAATAAAAAAGAGAAGGGACTTCAGGGAGGTAACTACATTTACAATAGATCCGGCAGATGCCAAGGATTTCGACGATGCGTTGTCAATCAGGAAAATTAAAACCGGGAACTGGGAAGTGGGTATTCATATAGCCGATGTTACCCACTACATTGAGCCCAAAACCGTGCTTGATTATGAGGCTTATGAAAGGGGCACATCGGTATACCTGGTAGACCGGGTGGTACCAATGCTGCCGGAAATACTGTCGAACAAAGTATGCTCCCTCAGGCCTGATGAAGATAAGCTGTGTTACTCTGCAGTATTTGAGATGGATGAAAATGCAAGGGTAAAAAATGAGTGGTTCGGAAAAACTATTATCCGCTCCAACAGGCGTTTCACCTACGAACAGGCTCAGGAGGTCATTGATACCGGAGAAGGAGATATGAAACAGGAAATTCTTCTGCTTAATGACCTGGCCATAATTCTCCGGAATGAAAGATTTAAATCCGGGGCGATAGGATTTGAGAAAACCGAGGTAAAATTCAACCTCGACGAAAAGGGGAAACCGCTGGGCGTGTACTTCAAGGAGATGGGACCGGCAAATCATCTTATTGAGGAATTTATGCTGCTGGCCAATAAAAAGGTAGCCGAATTTATAGGCAAATCGGCCGAAAACGGGAAAGGGCATGAGAAAGATTCCGGCAAAAAGAAAGGCAAAACCTTTGTTTACCGTATTCACGACAGGCCAAAAGCCGACCGGCTGGAAACATTTTCAAAATTTGTCACCAAATTCGGTTACAGCATCAAAACCACCAGCAGCAAAGCAATTTCCTCATCACTTAACAAGATGCTAACCCAGGTTCGCGGCAAACCCGAACAGGACCTTATAGAAACCCTTGCTATAAGAAGCATGGCCAAAGCGGTATATTCCACCAAAAATATAGGCCATTACGGACTCGGCTTTGATTACTATTCCCATTTCACATCACCCATCAGGAGATATCCCGACATGATGGTCCACCGCCTTCTCACTCACTACCTCAACAACGGTGCCTCCAAAAATGCAAACAAATATGAACCTATGTGTGAGCATGCTTCCGAAAGGGAACAGGTTGCCGTGGACGCTGAAAGGGCCTCCATTAAATATAAGCAGGTAGAGTTTATGAGCGATAAATTGGGAGAGGTTTTTAAAGGGGTTATTTCGGGAGTGACCGAATGGGGACTTTACGTTGAGATTATTGAAAACAAGTGCGAGGGATTGCTGCATATAAGAAACCTTGATGACGATTTCTATGAACTGGATGAGGATAACTACAGGCTTACAGGGAAATACAACAAAAAGTCGTTTCAGCTTGGAGATTCTATTCATGTGGCAATAGCGCGGGCAAACCTTGAGAAGAAGCAGCTCGATTTTGAACTGATGGAACCTGAAAACAACGATTAAATTTGAACCTGAATTTTTTTGTACTATTTTTAACCGTCATTCAAAATAGAAACCCGCTTCACCTTATGGTATAATCATGAATAAGGACGAAAAAAAAGAAAATATCATAACGGCTGCCGGAACTATTTTTGGGAAACATGGTTTTAAGGAGACCAAAATGGAAAATATTGCCAGTGAAGCAGGAATGAGCAAAAGTTCGCTGTACTACTATTTTCTGAGCAAGGAAGAGCTTTTCGAAGCCGTGGTTGAACGGGAGGCCGAATATCTCAAGAATGAAATTATCCTTGCAACCAAAGATATTGCCGATCCTTACAAAAGGATGAAGCATTATGTTATTGCCAGGATGAAGGCCTTCAGAAAGTCCATAAATCTTTATACAGCCGTCAAGACAAACTATCTTGATCACCTTCCATTCATAGATAAAGTGAGAGCCAAATATGACAAGGAGGAGATGAGGATGGTGGAAAATATTTTAAAAGACGGGGTCAGGGCCAACCGCTTTAAACTTGTAAATACCGAACTGGCCACCATTGCAATAGTTACCGCCATTAAGGGACTTGAATATACGATTGTTATCCGCGAAAGCCCGTTCGAGATGGAACAACAGGTTGAGCAACTGCTTATGTTCCTGTTCTATGGTATTGTTAAGCGTCACTGAAACATCAGGGAACATTTTTTCCCGGGTGTGAAAATTCATGAACAGTTTTATAATAACCTAACTGTCACTTAAATACTTATTCAGGAGATTATGAAAAAAAATATTTATGTCCTGATCATCACCATTATGTTTCTAACACTCCTTCCCGTTTCCGGAAATCAATTTGAGGTTATGGTATACACAAGTCCTGACCAGTGGCATAATCCGACAATTCCAACCGCCATCACCGAATTCCGTGAAATGGCGCTAAGGCATGATTTTGCCCTCACCTGGACCCAGCAGGCCTCCGGCTTTACCGACGATAACCTCAGACAATTTGATGTTATTGTTTTTCTGCATTCAACAGTAGAAGAACTTTCTGATGAGCAACTGGAGAGCTTCAAGACATTTATCAGGAACGGCGGGGGTTTCGTTGGCATACATGGCGCATCGGTGTCGGACGGCCAGGTGGAGTGGTACAGGAAACTGATAGGCCATGTTTTTACCGATCATCCGGAAGTACAAACTGCAGTTATGGAGGTGACCGACAAAAACCACCCATCTACCATGCATCTGCCGGACAGGTGGGTGTGGACAGATGAATGGTATTCATTCGGCGATCCTCTGGTGGAAGATCTTAATTATCTGCTTACCGTAGATGAAACAACATACGACCCCGACAGAACCTGGGGCGACGATACCCGCTTTACCGCCATGGGCAATTTTCATCCCATAGCATGGTACCACGAATATGACGGCGGAAGATCGTTCTTTACCTCTCTCGGCCATATGTCCTCATTGTTCAAAGACCCATGGTTTCTGAAACATATTTACGGAGGCATCTATTGGGCAGCCACCGGTCTGGGCGTATATGAATGAGCCGACACCAAAATACCTGCGAATAAACCGGTCTACAGCGTCATCAAATTTGGTAAATATTCCCGGTATTCAGAGAATTCAGTAAAAACTCATTTTTCAATTTCCGAATAAACAACCACCAAAAATTTTATAAAATGCAAAGCAACAGCAGAAGGTCTTTTTTAAAGAAATCAGCAATTGCCATGGCAGGTGCCGGCTTGTACTCGTCACTGCCCCATAGTTTACATGGCTCGGTTGCACCGTCCGATCGCATAAACATTGGCGTTATAGGTGTTAACTGGTGGGGAATCGTTAATGCGGAGTTTTTGCTTGAGGCTACAACAGGTGTCCATTGCGTAGCATTGTGCGATGTTGACCAGGTAAGGCTGGAGGAGCAGGCAGCTGAGCTGAAAAAGAATTATCCAGCCAGGGCCGGCAACATAAAGCTTTACTCAGACTTTCGGAAACTTCTTGAAAACAAAGATATTGACGGGGTGATTATAGCCAGTCCCGACCACTGGCATACTTATATGTTTTCCGAAGCCTGCAAGGCTGGAAAGGCTATTTATATCGAGAAACCAACCGGGCATAGTGTAGCCGACTGCGACCTGATGGTAGCTTTGCAGAACAAGCATAAAAACGTGGTTACCACTGGATTATGGCATATAAGCCTGGATTATTTTACCGATGCATTCAATATATTAAAAACAGGTGTTCTGGGTGATGTTTTCAAAATCCATGCATGGATTACCGGCAGTACCGATCCTGTGATATACGACTCCTCTCCCATGCCCGTTCCTGAAACGCTCGACTACAAAATGTGGCTGGGACCGGCACCTTATCGCCCCTATAACAGCAACAGGCTTCATCGTCGATGGCGCAATTACTGGGATTTTGGCGGCGGACAGCAGACTGACTGGGTTCATTACCTGGATTCTGCACTTGACGGAATAGCCGCCCTGGGCCATAAAAGGGCCTATCCCAAATCCATTCACTCAGTCGGTTACAGGCATCCTGATACAATGACCGAGACTCCCAGGGTTCAGACCTCGGTGTTTCAGTTTGACGATTACCACGTGGTTTGGGAGCAGCAGGTTACCAATTTGTATAACAGGGGCGACGGGGTGGCCTGGATCGGAAGTAACGGAACCCTGATCTGTAACCGCACCGGCTATGAGATCATACCCCAGACCAGGGACGGTAAGCCACTGATTGAAGCTAAAAGAGTAGACGGACCCTATGGCAATCAGTTTCATCATATGATCAACTGGGCAGAATGTATCAGGAATAACAATCCCAACACAAACGGCACAATTGACAAAGGTTGCTATGCAACCAAACTGGCCTGTATTGCAAATATATCACACAGGGTAGGAGGCCAAAGCCTTGAATACCTGCCTTCCGAACAAAAATTCAGGAACAATCCGGAGGCGGATAAATACATTTCTCCCGGCTATCATAATGGCTGGAAATACCCGAAGGTTTAGCACCACCGCCGGATTAAGTACTGAACAATCAAATAATCATTGAGCTGGAAATACCCGGAGGTTTAGCACCACCGCCGGATGTTTTACGATACAAACCCGGGGATTATAATTACCCCGGTTTTCTCTCCAGCCTTAATTGCCGGGATGGCCGATGGTCTGTCCAAGTACGACATGTTGTGAAGGCCGCAGGTTCAGCACCTGGTGCAGCTTCTCCCTGTCCACCAGTCCCCTCACCACAGTGGCAAAACCTTCCGATGCACAGAACAGGTAAACATTCTGTGCTACAAAGCCCACATCGGTTGCGGAATGAAATTCCCTGTTTTCCGGCGAAGCTCCTTTCATGCGGTCATGATCGGAAACATAAATAAGATTTAGAGGTGCCGTTGCAACAAAATCCTGTGTGCCGGCATGCTCTCTCAGATCCTGATCGCCGTATTTCCTTAATGCATGATCGGTGTGATCGTACAGATACCATCCGTTAGCTGTGATAACGTATATATCAATCTGCTGCCAGTTACGGGCTGTAGGGGCGGTGCGCCTTCCATCTTCACGGTTTACGCCGGAAGCGGCCCACAGAAGATTGGAAAGTTCGTGCATGTTTAGTGCGTGCGGACTATAGGTTCTTGTGCTCTGCCGGTTATCAAGAGCTTCAAAAAGAGGCATTCCGCCGGTCCTTTGAGGTTCGGGAAGAGGCAGAACTTCGATTTCCTGGCTAAACAGGTTCCCTGAAGAAATCAAAATAACAATTAAAAAGAAAAATACTGTTCTCTGCATGATAATGATTTTAGTTTATTAAACATTTGCTTCACAATACACTAATTATCTACTGTAAAGATAAAATTTATGCAACAACTACACTGCCGGTGAAACTTCCGAATTTCAATTTCCAACATTTTGTAAGCAGGTTTGTTTAGCTTAATCAGGATAATTCTGAACTTTCAATAAAATTGTAATAAAACATATTGGTCTGGTATTCAGCTGGCATATAAAATAATCACATGCGTACATTAACCTTTTTTATCTTTTTCGGCATCGTATTTATCATTTATGCCCTGGTAAACTATTATATTTTCATCAGGGGCTGGCAGTCTCTTCCTCCCGGTTCAAGGTGGCGCAGTATATATCTCGGGTTTTTCATCTTCCTTTCCCTTTCATATATTGCCGGAAGGGTTCTTGAAAATTTCTGGCTTGGCCAGCCGGCAACTTTTTTGATATGGACGGGTTCGTTCTGGCTGGGTGCAATACTTTATTTTGTCATCGTACTGGGCGTTATCGACCTGGTGAGGCTGATAAATACGTCATTGCCCGTCATTCCTGCTTCCTGGCTCAATGATATCGTAAAAACCCGGATGGTCCTTTTTACTGTAACTATTGCTGCCGTCTTCCTGACAATTATGGCCGGTCATATCAATACATGGTATCCCAGGATTAACAGGCTGGAAGTGAACCTTGAGGGAAAGAACAGCGAAATGAATTCGGCACGCATGGTCCTGGTTTCGGATATCCATCTTGGAACGCTTACCTCAAAACACCGCATCAGAAAGATGGTGGAAAGGATCAATTCCCTTGAACCTGATATAATACTTCTTGCCGGCGATATTCTTGATGAAGATGTAGGTCCGGTAATTTACAGGGACCTGGGCCGTTCAATAAATGATCTTTCAGCACCGCTTGGTGTTTATGGAATTACCGGCAACCATGAATATATAGGAGGAGTTGATGAGGCAACCGATTATCTTACCACTCACGGAATCACTCTTATCCGCGACAGCGTTATAAAAATAAACAACAGCTTTTACCTTGCAGGTCGTGAAGATTTGGCTATCAGTCAGTTTACTGAAAAAACCAGAAAGAGTGTTGAAGAGCTGCTTGAAATGGCAGTAGATGACCTGCCGGTAATCTTACTCGATCACCAGCCTTTCAACCTGGATCGCTCTGCGGCAGCAGGTGCAGACTTCCAGATGTCGGGGCACACTCATCACGGACAAATTTGGCCCATCAATTTTATTACCCGTGCCATATATACCATAAGCAGGGGCTTCGGGGAAGTTGACGGCATGAAGGTTTATGTCTCAAACGGGGTAGGCACGTGGGGTCCGCCAATAAGGATCGGCACCCGGCCGGAGATTGTGTTTATTAAGGTCAATTTTAATAATTAAGGACCGGTAAAATCATAATGCTCCCTCGTCCTGTATTCCGAATCAAGCCCGGTTGTCGAAGCCCAACATATCCAGGCTTTTAATATTTCCGTCTATCCATGGTAGGATTTCTTTCCTGGAAAACAGGCTCTGTTTTTGGCCGGGCTGAACTATTTGTTATTTTTACCGGTGCTATGATTTGTTTTTTATCTGTTTGCAAACAGGTTTTAAAATATTTCTTTAATTTAACAGTTGAAATAACAGCCATTAATTGAGTTTAACTATAAATAATACTTATGAATTCAAGGAGATCCTTTATTAAAAAATCGGCACTCGGCGTTGCAGGAATAACAATGGGCGGAGCGGGCTTAAGCGCAAAAAGTTATGGCAACATAATCGGGGCCAATGACCGTCTGAATGTAGCTATTGTAGGCCTCGGCCGGAGGCTGGGAGCATTTCCCGAACCGATTTCCCGGAAAGAAAGCAATGTACAGCTGCTTTATCTTTGCGATGTCATGGAAAAGCAGCGGGAAAGGGCTGCCGAAAGGTTTTCCCAGGTTCTGGATTATATTCCGGCACTGGAAAATGATGTGCGCAGAATATATGACGACCAAAGGGTAGATGCCATTATTGAGGCCACACCCGATCACTGGCACGCACCTGGTACAATTTATGCGGTCCAGGCAGGCAAACATGTTTACGTTGAAAAGCCATGCAGTCATAATCCCCGCGAAGGAGAACTTCTTGTAGAATGTCAGAAAAAATACGGTAAGGTGATACAGATGGGTAACCAGCAGCGTTCATCAGCCGAATCAATCGAAATAATCAGGGAGATACATAACGGGGCCATTGGTGTCCCCTACAAGGCCATCGCATTTTACAGCAATGCAAGGGGAGAAACTCCTGTACCTCAGGCTGCACCCGTTCCCGAGGGGCTCGACTGGGAACTCTGGCAGGGACCGGCTCCAAGGATGGAGTATAAGCATAATACCTGGGATTACCACTGGCACTGGTACGGCTGGACCTGGGGCACTGCCGAAACAGGCAACAACGCGGTTCATGAGCTTGACATTGCCCGCTGGGCCCTGCAGGTAGATTTCCCCGAAAGGGTTGAAGTGGCGGCTCACAAAAATCATTTCGTTGACGATGGCTGGACCATGTACGACACCATGGATGCGACCTGGCGGTTCCCCGGCGACAAGGTTATCAAGTGGGACGGAAAAAGCCGTAACGGATACAACACCTACGGTTCGGGCAGAGGTACGATCATCTTTGGATCGGAAGGATCGGCTTATGTTGACCGCGGAGGGTACAAACTCTATAACCGGGGCGGCAGTATGGTACGCGACAGCCAGTCGGCCGGTGACGAAGGAGGAATCGCCCTTGGAGGAGGAGGCGATATGTCTACCAGGCATGTTGTTAATTTCTTTGAAACAATCAGGGGCAAGGAATCTCTCAGATCACCCATTGATGAGGGAGTTATCAGCACCCATCTTGGTCACCTGGCAAATATTTCATCAAGGATTGGCAGCGGATTTGACGTGAATCCCCGCAACGGTCAGGCGCTCGACCGCGCTGCTCTTGATCTGTGGAGCAGGGAATACGAACCGGGATGGGAGCCTGAATTATAATCCGTCCGGCTTCAGCCTGGCTTTTTATAATAGAGACTACCCGCCAGCCTGTCACGTTCTTTATGCGGGGGAAAAATTTCTTTGGAATATATCCTAACATGCTAAACAAATATTTAATAGCCCTTGCAATGGCATTTTTCACGGGAATGGTAACCGGCAAAAGCAGTTTGGCACAAGAAAATGACTTATCCTGCCAGCTGCCCGGCGCCTATATAAGTAAATCTGATGCCCCGGATTTTGATGCAGAAGCTTTTGAATTACGGCGACAGAGGCTGATGAATAAAATGGAAGGAGAGATGGCAGTTATTTCGGCTGCCAGCGGTAATGATTTTATCTATCTCACCGGCCTTACCGGCGACAGGCAGGCGGTTGCCGTTCTCGATCCCTCTTCCGCTTCGCCCTATACCCTTTTTGTTCTCCCCAGGGATCCCATGACCACATTGTGGGACGGGGCGAGAGTCGGTGTAGAGG
>PWPZ01000018.1 GCA_003556985.1 Bacteroidota bacterium | reverse complement strand
ACTAATTCTCTCAGGTATGGGATCAGACGGGAGTGATGGTGTGGTTGGCATAAAAGAAAAAAACGGGATTGTAATGGTGCAGGATCCTGCCACCGCAAAATTTGACAGCATGCCCCGAAGCGCCATGGAAGCCATAGCAGCTGATATTGTGGCTCCCCCTTCACAGCTGTCCGCCCTGCTGACCGGTTTTCTCAAAAACAACCGCGCTATTGGTTCCGGTGAGGATGCTGATATCAGGGACAAGGGTGCTCTTGAAAAGATAATCATGCTTCTGCAGACCCAAACAGGGAATGACTTTTCCCAGTATAAGGAAAATATGATTTACCGGCGTATAGAAAGACGCATGAGTATACATGGGATAAACAAGATATCCCTTTATGTCGGCTATCTGCAGGATAATCCGGGTGAGGCGGACATCCTGTTAAAGGAATTGATGATCAGTGTAACCAATTTTTTTCGTGACCCCGAAGTATGGGACAAGCTGAAGGAGTCGGTTATTCCACGGATCATAGATAACAGCCAGGACGGATCGGTTATCAGGGCATGGGTACCAGGCTGCTCATCCGGCGAGGAAGCATATTCACTGGCGATAACCTTCCGGGAAATCATGGACAAAGCCACTCCCAGGCGAAACCTTTCGATGCAGATATTTGCCACCGATCTCAGCAGTGATGCCATTGAGATTGCCCGCAAAGGCATTTTTCCTGACAGAATTATTAAAGAAATGCCGCAGAAACGCCTGAGCCGTTTTTTTATCAGGGGAGAAAACAACTATCGTATTCATACCGAGATCAGGGAAATGATCGTGTTTGCGCAGCACAATATTATCATGCATCCTTCCTTTACAAAAATTGATATTATTTCATGCCGGAATCTGCTTATATATATTAATCCCGGGCTGCAAAAGAAAATACTCGGACTGTTTTACCATAGCCTGAACCCTGGTGGAATTATGGTTCTGGGCAGTTCGGAAACTCCCGGAACCCAGAGCCATCTTTTTAATGCTATAGATTCCAAACTGAAAATTTTCAAACGTTCCAACACTTCCCTGATCTATGAACCGGAAAACGCTTACCCTCATATCCGGACCAGTCCGGTAAATCATGAAAAACCTGCAACCGCCAAATCTGAGATGAGTATCCATTCACTTATCGACAGGCTCTTATTACAGGAATTTTCCCCTCCGGGAGTTCTTGTAAATGAAAAGGGCGATATCATATATATCACCGGGCATACCGGTAAGTACCTGGAACCGTCCGCAGGCAAGGCAAATATGAATATTTTTGCCATGCTGCGCGAGGAGCTGCGAAATGAATTTTCTTCAGCTTTTCGACAGGCAATATTAAAGAAGAAAACTGTAATATTGCAAAATATCAGGGCAGGAACAGATGATAAACCGCAAAATGTAAATATAAAAATCCGGTGGATTGACAGTCCGGAATCTATAAAAGGCACCGTCATGGTTGTATTTGCAGACGCACCGGAAATAGGCATTAACAAGCCGGCCGATGTGATTAAAAAAAAGATTTCAGGCAAAGGCAGGCAACCAGAGCTGGAAGAGGAGTTGTTACGTGTGCGTGAAGAGAACCATTTTATCCAGGAGGAAATGCATACTTCACAGGAAGAGCTGAAATCCACTAATGAGGAATTGCAATCGACAAATGAAGAACTTCAATCAACCAATGAGGAGCTTACCACCTCGAAAGAAGAATTGCAAAGCCTGAATGAAGAACTGCAAACAGTAAATGCTGAGTTACAGGCAAAAATAGATGAATATGCCAGGTTTAACAGCGATATGAAGAATCTGCTTAACAGCACTGATATTGCGACTCTGTTCCTTGACAAGGACTTAAATATCCGTCGTTATACCAACCAGGCAACCAGAATTTTCAAGCTTATAAACAGCGATATCGGACGGCCTTTTACAGATTTGACTACCAGCCTTGTATATCCGGAAATGGCTGATGACTCCGTTAAGGTTCTGAAAACACTGGTTCTTTTAGAAAAGCATGTGGCAGGAAAAGACGGACAATGGTTTAACGTCCGGATTATGCCCTACCAAAGATCTGACAACAAAACAGACGGTCTGGTTATAACTTTTATAAACATATCCGATCTCAAGCGGGTGGAAGAAGATCTACACAAAAAAGAACAAATGATGCGTACGATTCAGGCCGAAATCAAAAATAACAGTTAACTAAAAAGATACCAACAAGCTATGGCTAATGAAAAACAGGAAAGCACCTATGCCCGAATGCTTCGTCTGAAAGCAGAAAAGCTGCTTAAAGAGAAGAAAAAAACCAACAGCATACCTTTGGAGGTTTCGGACGATTTGAAGCTGTTCCATGAATTGCAGGTGCACAAGATAGAGCTGGAGATGCAGAATGAAGAGTTACGGCAGGCATATGAAGCCCAGGAATCGACTCTGAAAAAATATACCATGTTATATGATCTGGCTCCGGTGGGGTTTTTTACCCTTAACGGGGATGGCGTGATAGTTGAACTTAACTATACGGCTGCAGACCTGCTGGGCGAAAAGCGCTTTAGTCTTGTTGGCTGCAGTATCAGGCTTTTCGTCCCGGAAGAATCAATACCCGTATTCAACGATTTTCTGAGCAGGGTTTTTACCGGTAACCAAAAAGAATCATGCAAGCTGATACTTCTCAATACTAACAACCATCAACGCCAGGTCTATATGGAGGGCATAATGGCGGAAGAGGAAGGGCAAAGCCTTCTTTCGGTTGTT
>PWPZ01000102.1 GCA_003556985.1 Bacteroidota bacterium | reverse complement strand
GGCCCGGTTCCGTCACCCTCAATAAAGGGAATAACAGGTGTATCGGGAACATTTAGTTTTCCGTTTTCAATTTTTATCTTGTCATTTTCCATTACTTTAAATATTTGTTGTTATTCGAAATCCAGATTGAATTTTTGTTTGAATTTTGCCAGAACAGGATTTTTTTTGAGCATATGCTCGTATTTATCTTCGGGCAGGTAGAGACGATTTTGCTGAAGAGTCTCGTTGATGCATATTTCCAGTTGCAATTGGCCGTTGAGCTCGCGCCTGAGATGACTTAACAATTCGGGTTTTATTTTGTTCAGGGCCTCATTCTGAAGGGGGTTGCTGATTTCAAACCTGATGCTGGTCTGGCTGTTTATACCGGGCTTGTTAGCCAGAAGAGTATTGTGAAGTCTTGGGTGCCTGTCTTTTATCTGGTTTGCAAATTTCCTCCACTGCTCTGTCAGTTCCTTTTCGGTGAATTCATCGTAGGCTTCATGAACTCCAGGCGTTTCATCTTCCTTACCGGGGCCGGCATCATCTTCGGTCGCTTTGGGCTGAAATTTAACAGTTCCGTTAAGGGCATCTTTTATAGAGATTGTATTGCTGGAGTAAATATTCGGATTTAGATTACTCTCAGGGCTCAGAATGGATTCTGAAGCAGTTGTGATTGCTTCTTTCCCGTCACTGTTTCCTGAATCCGGTGATGGTTCATCCTCGTCGATACCTGCTGGTTCTTTTTCATAGCTCCCGGCTGGTTTGTTCTGATCGACACCGGATGATTCTTTTTCGAGGTCACCATCTGGTTTGTTCTGATCGACACCGGTTTGCTTGTTCTCATCGCCCCTGGCAGGTTCATTTCTAACGGTACCTGCTGGTTCTACAGGTGAATAGGGAGATTGTTTTTGTTGTGATCCGGGTATATAGCCCGGTTGTGATAAGTGTGATGCCTCCTCTGGTGGTTCCAGGGATGCCTCCCGCTTTGATTCGGGTAATGCCTCCTGTTGTGATGCTGGTATTGAAGCCGGTGCAGATTCCTGGCGGTGTTCTGGGGAAGTTTCCTGTGGTGCCCTGCCTTCTGGTTCTTTTTGCGGTTTCCGGGAAGAAACCCCGGGAGATTTCTGTGTATTATCAGCCTGGCCGGAAGGTGCTATTTTTGTTGATTTTCCGGAAGGGTCACCTTCTTTTTTCCGGGTTAAACCGGGTTCAGATTTTTTTTTTTCAGCGGTCAGCTGACTGCATAACCGGACCAGGCAAAGCTCGACATGCAGCCTTTGATTTTTGCTTGATCTGAATGAAAGATCACACTGGTTTGTTATTGAAAGGCTGTTTATAAGGAAATCAGGGGAGCATAGTTTTGCCTGTATTTTGTATTTTTCGCGGGTACCTGCACCCACCTCGAGCAGACTGAGTGTTACTTCATCGCGGCATACCAGCAGATCGCGGAAGTGCCTGCTGAGTCCGTTGATAAAATTATGTCCGTCAAATCCCTTGTCAAGCACTTCGTCAAAGAGTATAAGTGCTGAAGATATGTTGTTTGCAAGTATAGCTTCGGTCAGTTTAAAATAGTAATCGTAATCGAGTACATTAAGATTCTCGATCACGTTCTGATAACTTATTTTTCCAGCCGTAAAGCTTGCTATCTGATCGAAGATGGAAAGTGCATCTCGCATGGCTCCGTCAGCTTTCTGGGCAATTATATTCAGTCCCTCGGTTTCTGCTTCAATCTTTTCGGCATTGGCTATGGTTTCGAGATGGACAATTATGTCTTCTATTTTTATCCTGTTGAAATCGAATATCTGGCAACGGGAAAGTATGGTGGGAATTATCTTATGCTTTTCGGTTGTTGCAAGAATAAAAATAGCATGGGGGGGAGGTTCTTCCAGCGTTTTCAGGAATGCGTTGAATGCGTTGGATGAGAGCATGTGTACCTCATCAATTATATATACGCTGTATTTTCCTACCTGGGGAGGTATTCTTACCTGTTCGATAAGATTTCTGATATCTTCAACCGAATTGTTGGATGCAGCATCCAGTTCGTGAATATTGTAGGAACGTGAAGAATTAAATGAAAGGCATGATTCACATTCATTACAGGCTTCGATGGCACCGGTAATATTGAAGCAATTGATTGTTTTGGCAAATATCCTGGCACAGGTTGTTTTACCAACCCCCCGGGGTCCGCAGAACAAATAGGCATGGGCAAGTTGCTTTATCCGTATAGCATTTTTAAGTGTTGTGGTAATGGAGGGTTGCCCGACAACAGTCTGAAATGTTTCGGGACGGTACTTGCGCGCAGATACTATATAGTTTTCCATGTATTATCCAAAAATTGCAGCTTGCCGACAAAGATAAAAAAATATAGCATGTTTATAAAGAATGGTTTTCCTTTGCCTCCACAAAATTATGTTTACTTAAAAAGGATTTTGATGTAAGCATTCCTGCAGAAACTTTTATATTCGCAATTCCTTTGTATCCAAAATCCCGATTAGTATTCTATTTCACTATTAGGTATACCAAAATTAAATTATGAGAGTCATCTTGATTGTCAGTGTGTTGTGGGTGCAGTTTTCGTTTGGCACGGAAGCTGCAGTGAGGGATTCTTTGCCTGAATATTCTTCAGGAAAACCAAATTTAAAACTGATAATACCCGGGATAGCTGGTTTTGCAGTAAGTTCTTTTATTCTGGATGAGCATATTAATAGTTTTTTCAGATCTAATCAGACAGCATTTTTAAACTCTGCTTCTTTATATACCGATATGG
>PWPZ01000139.1 GCA_003556985.1 Bacteroidota bacterium | reverse complement strand
GTCCCTTCGCCATTGCTGCTATCCACACGATGGCTGCCGCCATGTGCTTTCACGATATCATTTGTAATCGAAAGTCCCAGTCCTGTCCCGGCCGTCCCCTTCTTGGTGGTGAAAAACGGCTGCAGGATTTTGCCCCTGAGTTCATCAAGCGCCAGGCTCAGTTTCTGATAGGCCTCCGCATTTTGCAGGGACACTCTCACATTGGCGGCGATAGTGGGCAGCAGCCTGAGATCGTTTTCATCAAAGCGGTTCTCCACTTCGGTGCTTTGAACGTCACTTTCATGTGTTTAAATCAATTTCGATTCATAATGTCACATAGAATGCCATGACAGTATTTAATCATTCGCATGTGTGTCAGAGATTGTGCTCTGTCATGGGCATTTCATCTGTTTATAATTTTTTATTCAATAGGTCAGATAGAATGTCCATGACGATTATAATCATGCTCCTGTGTGTCCGGGCTATGCCCGGTCATGGACATTTCATCTGCTCGCCGACCAGATTGATCAGAGCATCCCGTTCCAGCTGGGACACCACGGCCCGGCTGATGTTGTTGACGGTATTGTTTCCGTTATTGGATTTGACGGAAAAAAACCCTCGCGCGGCTATTCGGGAACAAGATCGAAAGTGAGGTGCCTGCGCATTAGATTGAAGTGATTATCGAAGCTGAAAAGCGAAATTTTCTGACCGATGACCTGTTGCAGGATAATCAGCCGGTCCGGCTGACGTCAAATCAGTGGTTATTGGTAAAAGCCGGGCCGAAACATTAATATCCACTTCATTGGCAATGCTGACAAACAGCACTGTGGGCGGATCGATGCCATAATCCGTAACGTCGATGTTCCAGTCGGCTTCCATCACAATGGCATCGCCCTGCCGTTTAAGAAATCCGTTTACCACCAGTAGATTGGTTACCCCGTGCAGGTGAAACTCACCCTTTGCGGTAACGGCCTGTTTCCCGGTGGAGTACGGGTTGAATGCGGGCTCAAACGAACCCGTGAAACGGATTTCGGGATACTGGTCAGCCTTCAGGGCAACAAACATATCCCGGTCACGCCGGTCAATGCCGGTACTCAGCGATTTCAGATTTACCGAAAACTCCATGGTACTTTCCTGCAGGTCGATGTCTCCATTCATGCTTCCCGACTGGCCAATGAAGATTCCGATCGTTCCAATCGCATCGCCATAAAATTCAGCACGACCGGATTTTGTGGAATAGACATCATGAGGGATTTCTGAAACCAACTCGTCCTTCTGGTCGTTATTGGCAGGTGCGAACGGCTTCAATGTTTCACTTTCACTCCTGTTGCAGGAAATCAGCACGAGACAGGCGATGATAATTATTGGATATCGGGACATAAGGTACTCCATGTTGGTTTTTGGTTAGATTAAACCATCCGGTTTTGCAACGGTCTGATTCGGGGTGAGTATCGTGTTGTCTGCCGTGAAGATTGAAGCGACCAGGCATTCAACAACCTGCTTATCCCGTTTCGGAGTAATTTTAGCGTTAACCCATGAAACTGTCTTGGACTATCTGCGCAAATGTTTGGACGTTTCGATTTTTTCTACAGCTGCATCGATTCAGCTATATCATCGAAATCTCACTGGCTTGCACAATCCACGCAAATGTTTGGATTATCGGGGCAGATGCAAGGCTAACTGGATATTTTCCTGAATGCGGAGGGGCTTTTCCCGAATTGCTTTTTGAATGCGCGCGAGAAATAAGCCTGGTCATTAAATCCAACTTCGTAACAGATTTCAGCCACTGTTTTACCGGTTTGATTGAGAAGCTCGACCGAACGCTGCAGGCGGAGTGACCGGATGAAATTTCCTGCCGGCTGACCAACCAGGCCATTGAGTTTTCTATTCAGCTGAGAGACACTCATATTCAATGATTCCGCATAATCTTCAACCCGGAAATGCTCATCATGCATATGATTTTCGAACACGTCAATAGCTTTGCTCAGAAAACTTTGGTCTGCTGATCTCTTGCTGATTACCGAAGGTTTGAAGAAGGTTATGGAACTGTATTGCTTCTTTAAGTTTTTTCTCTGTTGAATAAGTGTTTTTACCGTTATCAGCAGCTCTTTTACATGAAAGGGTTTGTTCAAAAAGGCGTCAATTCCAGCCTCAAGGCCTTCAATTTTCGGATCAAGACCGGCTTTGGCTGTAAGCATTATGATGGGAATATGGCTGGTTTTTTCATCACTGCGAATCTTCGAAGAGAACTCATACCCGTCCATTTCGGGCATCATCAAATCGGTGATGATCAAATCGGGGATGGTTCCCTGCGAAACGGTAATGCCCTCGCGCCCATTGACGGCTTCCAGAATTTTGTATTCACCTCGCAGCTGTTCGGCAATAAAGGATCTGACATCGTCATTATCTTCCACAATCAGAATGATTTCATCATGTTCGGAAAGGAGCGCTTCAAAATTGGAAAAGGCAGAGGGTGGCGAAACGGCTTCTCCGATTATATTCTCATTCAAAACGGGATCATGAGTGTCTGAAACGAGCTCCTTTTCATACGGAAGCTGGATGATAAACTCCGTTCCAACACCCTCTTCGCTCTCCACACCAATCGATCCGTTATGAAGAGTTATCAGTTCATGCGCCAGCGCCAGCCCTATACCGGTTCCCTCATATCTCCGTGTGTTGGATGGATCGGCCTGGTAGAAACGGTCAAAAATGTACGGGAGACGATCTTTGGATATGCCGATCCCAGAATCCTTCCCCCGTATTTCAACAATGTCAGTCTG
>PWPZ01000244.1 GCA_003556985.1 Bacteroidota bacterium | reverse complement strand
CATTCACTATGGATGATGCTGCCACAACCTTTTACGGCGACCGGCGTACCGAAAGCGATTACAGTATGGGACTGAATAACCTGGGATTTATTGCCAGCTTTAACCGTAACAGTGAAAGCGGACTGGTAGGTACCAATTTCGGGTTGGGCTACCATCGTCATAATGATTTCAACCGGCGTCAGATTATTGAAGGTGTAAACCCCCATAGCTCAATGGCCGATTATTTCTGGCTGAATGCCGAGGGTTTTGATCCTGCCGGTTTGGACCCTTTCTGGGAAAGGCTGGCCTATGATACCTATGTTATAGATAGCGATCCGGAAGATGCTGCATCCTATTTCCCGCTTGTTCCCCTTGGAACGAGGCAGCGTGAAATTATCAGCACCAGCGGAAATACCGGTGAATGGTTGTTTTCTTTCGGTGCAAATTTTGACCACAGATTTTATCTTGGTGCTACTTTCGGAATTGAAACAGTTGACTATACCAGGAATTCGAACTATACCGAAACCAATATAGGTGATCTCGATGAGTACTATTTTGAAGAATTCAGGTTCAGAAGAAGCATGAACACTTCCGGAACCGGATACACTTTTAAAGCCGGAGCTATATACACGCCAGTTGACATGCTAAGGCTTGGCGCTTCTGTGCATCTGCCTACTTTTTACAACCTTACAGACGAATGGAGCCATGAGATGGAGTCATGGTTTGCAGCCGATTTCCCTCCTGGCTCCTATCACAATGCAGTTCCGACCACCCCTAATGATAATCCCATTGGTCCCCGGGTAAAGGATTATTCACTTACCACACCTTTCAGGTTTATCGGCGGGGTAGGTCTGATGCTTCCCGGCCAGCTTGGTGTTATCAGCCTTGATTATGAGTATATTGACTATACTGCTATGAGACTGAGGGAAACAGACGGAGGCTATGATTTTTATGAGGATAATCAGGTTATTCAGAATGTTTACCGGGCAACAGAAAATCTTAAGGGTGGCGTGGAACTCCGTTTAGGTCAGTTTATGTTAAGGGGTGGCTATGCGATATATGGCAGTCCGTTCGCTTCCGGCCAGTTAAACGAAGATGCCGGCCATACCGCCTACTCCGGTGGTTTCGGATTCCGGGAAAGAAATTTTTACATCGATCTGGCATTCGTCAGAACCATGCAGGATATGAATTATTTCCTTTATGATCAGGTGCCCGGAATGGAAATGGAGGCGGCAAGGGGAAGTTTCACAAATGACCGGCTGCTTATCACTGCCGGTATCAGGTTTTAATTCAGGATTGACATAATCTTACATATACCATTTTATAATTCGGATCTGGCGGCACCCTATACCGTCAGATCCGAATTATTTTTATCAGTTACCATTAGTTATTCTCAAATGCACGCACCCTTTTGAACGTGGCAACGCCCTGAAGGCTTTGTCTCAGGATTCGCGTCGCCCTGGTCAGCTGATTCATCTAATTCTTTTAAACGTGGCAACGCCCTGAAGGCCTTGTCCTGTAATCATCAAAAAATTTGTAATCACCATTAATATTTTAACGCGCAACGTCCTGGCGGTCTGGCCTGAAAGGATGTCCGGTTAAGAAATTCAACTTATTGTCTGATTGTTAATGCGGCTTTTTCCAGCAAGCGTCCTGAATCCGGACCTGCATTGAATAAAAGGTCGAGTATGCTGAGTCCCGGAACGAATCCCCATCTGTTCTGAAACACTTGAGTGTATTGCAGTTGTTCTATGGCGTTCATTAGGTCAGGATCTTTTCTTTTTGGATGGATGGCATCCCTCTTGTCGGCGCACCCCGCCGGAGGAATCTTTGTGAAATTCTCTGTGTGATTGCATAAAGCATTGATGTCGAGCACTTCAAGTGTTTTGTTTAAAATGTCAGTATTAAGCCTAAATAGTGAATTATATTCTGATTCTAAAAACGGCATTATATCATCTATATAGAATTCATAAAACGGGGCCGACCGGTAGGCTGATTCAATTGATATCCTGTGCAGCTTTTGCCAGTTGTAGCTGTTGTCCGGCTTTACATCAATAATTGGCGTTTTTATGCCCCTGTATCTTTTTACCGGTATGGTTAAAGACAGTAAACCATTGGCTGATAATATATTGCATCGGTTACGATAACTTTGCTTGGTATAGTTTTCATGTCTTTCTATCAATGCCCTGCCGTAAGCGGCCACCAGGATGAAATACTCAACAGGAGGGAAGTAGGCGGTTGTAAGCAATACACAGTCGGGCGAAGTCTCCATTGGCTTAAAAAATTGTTATTTGCAAATAATTGTTAAATAAAAAGTTCTGGTTTTCCTTCAAAAAAACCTTTGCGTATATTTACATATCAAAATTAGATATTATTTAAATATTTGGCCGTTTTATAGGTTTTAAAAGTTAACGCTGCTGTGGAATTAATGCAGAACTTAATTAAAACCATAGCTGGCATTTACGAAAACGGGCATTATATTATATATTTGCTGATTCAAAAGGCCGGAAAACTATTTTGCACAGCTCATAATTATGTACGAGTTTAAATATGGCCTTAAAAAAAATTAAAAAAATGAAAAGACGTGATTTTTTAATGAAATCTGTTGGTGCCGGAATCGTTACCGGTGCTTCATTATCATTTACGGGGTACAATAAAATGTTTGGTGCCGGGTTTAATGACAATCAGGGCCCCTATGACCTGGTTGCGGCCCGTGGCGGAGAGCCTGAAGAGATGTTTGATAAGGCTATAGAGGCTATGGGCGGAATGGAATCATATGTGAAACCGGGCCAGTCAGTTCTTGTAAAGCCAAATATAGGGTGGGATGTTATACCTGAAAGAGGTGCCAATACAAACCCTGGACTTGTTAAAAGAGTTATTGAACACTGTTTTGAAGCCGGAGCCAGGGAGGTTGTTGTTTTCGATCATACCTGCGACAACTGGCGAAGGAGCTACCAGAACAGCGGAATAGAAGCCGCGGTTAATGCGGCCGGGGGCACAATACGTCCCGGTAATGATGAAAGCCTTTACCGGGATATAACAGTTCCGGGGGGAAGGCAGCTTAAGGAAGGAAAAGTTCATCATCTTGTTCAGGAAACCGATGTCTTTATCAATATCCCTGTTCTCAAACACCATGGTGGAGCCCAGATCACTATTTCCCTTAAGAATCTTATGGGAATTATATGGGACAGGCGCTGGTGGCACAGGAATAACCTGCAGCAATGTATTGCCGATTTCGGCACTTTCAGGAAACCTGATCTGAATATTGTGGATGCCTACCGGGTAATGTTGCAAAACGGTCCGAGAGGAGTGTCGGAAGATGATATAGTCTTGATGAAATCCCTGATTATATCTCCCGATATGGTAGCGGCCGATACAGCTGCCGCAAGATTATTCGGTGCAACACCTGCCCAGATCGACCATATAAGGATTGCCCATGAAATGGGTGTAGGCAACATGGAACTTGAGAATCAGTCTATTCACAGAATTGTAGTATAGTCACTATTGACCCATTTGCCGGCATTTTAAATCCCTGCCATCAGGTTTACTGATCCTGGCAGGGTTCGTTGTTTATAAAGCAACGTTATGTTTATTTAGATTTAATTACTATTTATATGCAAGCAAAACATCTTAAACCTTTAAGGGTTATTATCTCCCTGTTTTTCCTGATTGTTGCAACCCTTATTTTTATTGATTTCCGGCATGAGTTTTCGGAAGGATTCATAACCTCCTTTCTTTATTTTCAGTTCGGACCATCAGTTATCAGGATACTTCAGGGGTTTGCCCTGGTTGCAACCGGATTTATTTTTGTTTTGATATTAACAGCCCTTTTCGGGCGAGTATATTGTTCAACCATTTGTCCCCTGGGCATATTTCAGGATGTAATTTCATGGCTTTCCATAAAACTGCGCAAGAAGAGACGGCCCTATAAATATGCCCGGCCTCACAATATACTGCGTTACTCATTGCTTGCCCTCACCGTTATCTTTCTTCTTTTCGGCAGTATTGTGATACTTACCCTCCTTGATCCCTACAGCAATTTCGGCCGGTTTATCACTTACTTTGTCCGGCCCGCTACGGTGGAAGTCAATAACTGGTTCGCTTCATTCTTAACTACGAGAGGTATATATACTTTGTTTCCCGTAAGCGAGCCGTCCATAAGATGGGAAATAATGTTATTTCCGCTGCTTCTCCTGGGATTGGTTGTAGGAATGGCATACAAAAACGGACGGCTATACTGTAATACCGTTTGTCCGGTTGGTACCTTGCTGGGATATGCATCCAGGTTTTCTGCATTTCGTATTTTTATCGATGAAAAATCCTGTACCATGTGCGGGCGCTGTAACCCGGTTTGCAAATCCTCCTGTATAAATTTCAGGGAATCGGAAATAGATTTTTCCCGTTGTGTTGCATGTTACAATTGTCTTTCCATATGCCCCGATAATGCCATTAAATATTCAACGGACCACCGGAAGGAGCTACCGGAGGCTGCCGGACAGCCTTCCCGTGAATCCGATACCGGTGCCGGTAATGATAAGTCAAAACGTAATTTCCTGCTCAGCGCGCTTGTGATGTTTTTTGGAATTAACCGCTTTTCCAGGGCTACCGACAGCGATATACCGGAGCCTGAGCAGGATACAAAAATTCCGGAAGACAGGGATTTTCCTGCAGTATCACCTCCGGGTTCACGGTCATTGGATCACTTCAACAAGGCCTGTACCGCATGTACTCTTTGTGTGGGTGTTTGTCCGACCCATGTTTTGCAGCCTTCTCTTCTGGAATATGGGGTCGGCGGACTGCTTCAGCCGCGGATGGATTTTCACGCAGGATTCTGTAATTTCGACTGTACGGCCTGCGGTGAGGTTTGTCCCACCGGAGCCATACTGCCCCTTACCCGCGATGATAAACATGTTACCCAGATCGGTGTGGTGAAGTTCGAAAGAGAGAATTGTGTTGTTTATACTGATAATACTTCCTGTGGTGCCTGCTCCGAACATTGCCCTACCAGGGCCTGTGATATGGTTCCCTATATCGGTGAGCTTACCATACCGGAAGTAAATGAGGACACCTGCATTGGTTGCGGAGCATGCGAATACATTTGTCCCACCCGTCCCTACAGGGCAATATACGTCGACGGAAACAGACGGCACAAAATTGCCGACAGGCCTGAAACCCAGGCTGTGGATCAGGAAGTGGATTTTGAAGATTTTCCCTTCTGATTTTATCCTGTTCCCGAGAATAACCTGCTCCATCGTATCCTGCTTAAACCTGAACGGGAGGGATCCAGGGATAACCAGATGAATCTTGGACGGCCCACCACATGATCCTGCGGCACAAACCCCCAGAACCTGGAATCAAGAGAGTTGTGCCTGTTATCACCTACCATGAAAAAGTAATCCATTTCAAAGGTGTAGGTATCGGTTTTTTCACCGTTAATAAATATCTCTTCGTCTTTTATTTCCAGGGTGTTAAGTTCATATGCTTCTATTATCCTTTCATAGAGCACAATATTGGTGGTGTTTAAAGGTACGGTTACGCCTTTTGCCGGTATCACAAGGGGACCGAAATGATCTTCATTCCAGGGATATGCACCATCATGCGGGAATACGTCTCTATTATTATTCCCGGGATCGTTTACCCAGCGCTCCACTGAAACAACATTTCTGAAACCGGCTATTTTTTCGGCATTTTCCCCGGTAAGGGGAATATAGTATTCTGAAACGGAATACTGGCTGATATCATCCCGGTAAATCTTCAGCCGTTCGAGGGCCCTTATGTTCAGTGGGGTTCCGTCGGTACGGACTATGTACATAAACTGGATGTGGTCAAGACCTGCATCCATCGACCGGCCATTAATGAATATCTCGCCGCTTCTAATCTCAAAAGTATCACCCGGCGTGGCAACACACCTTTTTATATAATTATCCCTTTTGTCGACCGGTCTTGCTGCAATATTGTAGTTCTGCTCCAAAAACCTCCTCGCTTCCGGTTTATAGTGGTTTATATCCCTGTTTCCGTTTTGGGTATTCCTGTCCCTTTCATAGAGTTCCCTTGTAACCTGACGTAAGACGGCATAATAACTTTGTGCCTGCATTTCCAGTATCACCGTATCTCCCTCCGGGAAATTGAATACCACATTATGGTTGTTCTGTATCTCCCCGAACCCTGCAAGCCTTTTGTATGGCCACTGGATCCATTCAACGTATGACCTTGTATGCCGGGTCAGCGGAAGGGTGTGGTGGGCAAACGGAAAGGAAATCGGAGTGTTTGGCAGCCGGGGGCCATAGCTTAATTTACTTACAAAAAGGTGGTCTCCTATCAGAAGGTCCTTCTCCATAGAGCCGGTAGGGATTTTATAATTCTGGAAAAAGAATATGTTAATGAATGTGACGGCTACAATAGCATATATCAATGCATCCAGCCATTCTATAATCGTACTGTTTTTGCCTTCCCGTTTTTTCCAGAATGTCCAGTTCACCTTTTTACTTACATAGATGTCGTAAATAACCGGCAGTCCGAGAAGGAACCAGTAATTTCCCAGCCAGATTACCCAAAGGATCCAGGCAAGTGCGGCTATCCCGAACCTGATCCAGGTAGCGTGTTTTTTAATGAATTCCATTATTTGAATTTGAATATGATTTAAGAGTCACAAATTTAGTTAATGCTTTTGAACATTCTTTCCCATCTGATGTTTTCCGGTAATTTTTTGCCGGCTTCAAGCGACAGCCATATCATTTCCGCCCTGCCCACTACATGATCTTCTGGCACAAAACCCCAGAATCTTGAATCGGCTGAATTGTGCCGGTTATCTCCAAGAACAAAATAATAATCCATCCTGAACCGGTAGGTGTCGGTCCGGATCCCGTTTATGAATATCTGATCATTTTCAACTTCAAGGTCATTCCCTTCATATAAGGTGATCATCCGACGGTAAAGAGGCAGGTTATAAATGTTAATCTCTACCTCTGTATTTCTTCCCGGCACCGCCAGAGGACCAAAGTTATCTTCATTCCAGGGATAGTTGCGGTGAAACGGAAATATGGTGTGAATTCCCGAATAGGGATTTCTGTTCTCATAGCGGTTAACAGAAACAACATTTGAAAGTTTTTCTATTCCTGCGATCATATCTTCCGTAAGGGAAATTTCGTATAGTGAATGGGCGGGGTTGAATTTCCTGTCGATCGGTGCAATATTCATCCGGTTGAACTGCTCATCATCTATCAGGGTACCGTCTGTCCTGACGAAATAGTCGTATTGCATTTTTTCCTTATGCTTTTCAGGAACCCCGTTTACAGATAATTTGCCACCGCTGATTAAAATAGTGTCACCGGGAATTCCTACGCATCTTTTTACGTACGTTTCCCGTTTGTCGACCGGACGCCATTCCAGCTCAAACTCATTATGAATATATTCTCTTCCATACTGCCGTATAAGTGCATAATAACTCTGATCAGGATACCGGGTTACCACAGTGTCACCTTCGGGGAAGTTAAAGACTATTATATCATTATTCTTTATGGTGGTTAATCCCGAAAGTCTTTTGTAGGGGAGCTTTAACCAGTCAAGGTAAAGGCGGTGGGCAAAGGGAAGAGACAGAGGAGTGTTAGGTAGTTTAGGACCATAGACCAGCTTGCTCACAAATAAATAATCACCTGCAAGCAATGATCTTTCCATCGAAGAAGTCGGGATTGAATATGCTTCGACAAAAAATACGCGGATAAATATGGCAAAAAATACTCCAAAAACTATTGAATCTATCCATTCACGGAGATAGTGATTTTTTACCAGCCTTTTATTTCTCCAGAATCTCCAGTTTACTTTTTTCGTTACAAACAGATCAAATATTACAATTATACCGGGCAGAAGCCAGTAATTACCCATCCATACGGTCCACAGCAAATAAAGGATAATAAGCAGGGCGGCTGTCAGGTATGAGAGTCTAAACCGTCCGGTAAGAGTATTCATCTGTTTGTGCTTTGTTTTCCGGGCCACAAGTAACGTACATGCATATCATATGGAGATTGAAATTAATTGCATGGTATCATACTGTTTACGGGATTAAAGATCCAGCAGGTCATCCATAGTATAAATACCTGTTTTGCCGTCTATGAATTCTGCGGCAATAAGCGCTCCTGCAGCAAATATGCTGCGGTTAAGGGCGCGATGGCTCACCGCCAGGATGTCATCGGGAGAGGTATAGGTGACAATGTGAGTGCCGGGAACTTCTCCTTTCCTTTCCGAAATTACCGAAAGAGTGTCCGGATTTATTGCCGGCTTATTTTCCCAGCTGCTTTTTCTTTTTATATTTTTAAGTATATCGCCGGCAAGGGTAAGAGCAGTACCACTGGGCGCGTCTTTTTTATGTATATGGTGTGTTTCTGAAAGCATTACATCGTACCGGGGGAATTTATCCATTACCCCTGCAAGCCAGCGGTTAAGTCTGAACATAATATTTACACCAATACTGAAATTTGATGCATAAAAAAAGGTTTGTTTCTCTGACCTGCATAATTCAATTATTTCATCAAGCCGGTCGGTCCATCCCGTTGTTCCTGATACGACGGGAACGCCTGCATTAAAGCATGCAATTATGTTATCTATGGCAGTCCCGGGGGTCGTAAATTCAATCGCGACATCAGCTTTACCAAGGCTGTCAGGCTTCAGAAGATGCAAGCTGTCCAAATCAATTTTAAGAGTCACGTCATGACCGTTTTTTAATGCGACAGCTTCAATCTCCCTGCCCATTTTTCCATAACCGATAATAGCAATCTTCATTAGCAAATATTTAATTTAACAACATTTTACCCATTTGTGACCGGATGTTTTGTTTTTCATTCCACAGGTCATCCATGCTTAATTAGCCGTGGGTAATCTCACATGTAAACAATTTGTGTTTGTTCATTAATTACCATCTTGTTTATCAAATAGAAAGCCGACCGTATGTCAAAAAAAAAGCCCTCTCATACAAATAGCAGAGACGGCTTTGAAAACAAATTGTTATGGTGCTATTTTTTAACCGACTCAACCACGGCTTTAAATGCATCCGGATGATTCATGGCCAGATCGGCCAGAACTTTGCGGTTGAGTTCGATCCCCTTTTTATTAACTGCTCCGATAAATTCGGAATAAGACATGCCGTGTTCCCGCACTGCTGCGTTTATTCGTTGAATCCATAAGCTCCTGAAGGCTGATTTCTTCTTTTTGCGGTCACGGTAGGCATATTGCAAACCTTTTTCAACGGCATTTTTTGCTACGGTATATACATTTTTTCTTCTGCCAAAGTAACCCTTGGCCTGCTTTAGCACTTTTTTTCTTCTCTGTTTTGAGGCTACAGCATTAACTGATCTGGGCATTTTATCTGTTCATTATGAATGGTCAGCGGTCCGGTTTTCGGACTCTTTGTTGGCTGATACACTCCGGTTAATAACTTATTTTTTTCGGATATTCCGAATTATTTCATTGCAAGCAGGAGGCGAATGTTTTTTTCATCCGGCTTACTTACAAGAGTGAAATATGTCAGGTTCCTTTTTCTTTTGGTTGATTTTTTGGTAAGGATATGGCTCTTATAGGCATGCTTCCTTTTAATCTTCCCTGATCCGGTAAGCACAAAACGCTTTTTTGCTCCGGAATTAGTCTTCATCTTCGGCATTGCAATAATATTTACAGGTTATTAATTCTTCTTTTTCATGGTTTTCGGGGCAATGAACATCGTCATTCTCTTACCTTCCAGCCGCGGCATTTGTTCGACTCTTCCGTATTCTTCAAGTTCCTGGGCAAACCTTAAAAGTAAAATTTCTCCTTTTTCCTTAAATAGTATCGTTCTTCCCTTAAAGAATACGAATGCTTTTATCTTGGATCCATCGGTGAGGAATTTTTTCGCATGATTAAGTTTAAAGATGAAGTCATGTTCATCCGTATTGGGCCCGAAACGGATCTCTTTTATTGTTACTTTAACGGTTTTTGCCTTGATCTCCTTTTGTTTCTTTTTCTGCTGATAAAGAAATTTCTGGTAGTCAATTATTTTACAGACGGGAGGATCGGCATTTGGCGAAATTTCCACCAAATCAAGCTCCATCTGATCAGCCAGTTTATATGCCTCAGATGTAGGCATTACTCTTGGCTCGTCGATATTATCACCTACCAGGCGAATCGTCCTGGCTTTGATTTTTTCGTTGATTCTGTGTTTTGGTTCCTGTCTGAGCTGTCTTCTCGGACCTCTGGAAAATCTTTGTAATGCTATATTACTGCCCTCCTTCTTTTTGGTTAATAATTATTTTATCTGCATGTATTTGTTAATTGCCTTTTCAACTTCCTGATTCACAAAGTTAGCAAATTCTTCCAGATTTACCGAACCTTTGTCTCCCTCTCCCTGCTTTCGAACCGAAATTGTATTACTGGCGGCTTCTTTTTCCCCTACGATAAGAAGATATGGAATTCGCCTTAACTCGCTATCCCTTATCTTTTTGCCGATCTTCTCACTTCTAAAGTCAATCAGGCCGCGAAGATCGTAATTATTGAGGAATTTTAAAACTTTTTCGGCATAATTATTAATTTTTTCGCTTATTGGAAGTATAATAAACTGTTCGGGAGTGAGCCAAAGGGGGAATTTTCCTGCCGTATGTTCTATAAGTACAGCAACAAATCTTTCCATAGAGCCAAACGGCGCACGGTGTATCATAACGGGGCGGTGCTTCTGGTTGTCGGAGCCGGTATATTCAAGATCAAACCGCTCGGGCAAATTGTAATCAACCTGTATTGTTCCGAGCTGCCATTGCCTGCCTATGGCGTCTTTGACCATAAAATCAAGCTTGGGTCCGTAAAATGCTGCTTCTCCTAATTCTATCCTGGCATCAAGTCCTTTTTCCTGTGTAGCCTCGATAATTGCTTTCTCGGCCTTTTCCCAGTTTTCATCGCTGCCTATGTATTTATCCTTATTTTCAGGGTCCCTGAGAGATATTTGTACAAGAAAATCCTTGAATTCAAGTGCTCCGAAAATTATAAAAATAATATCGATAACCTTGATGAACTCTTCCTTTAGCTGATCGGGCCGGCAGAATATGTGGGCATCGTCCTGGGTAAATCCCCTTACTCTGGACAGTCCGTGCAATTCGCCGCTTTGTTCATAGCGGTATACGGTTCCAAATTCAGCCATCCGTAT
>PWPZ01000117.1 GCA_003556985.1 Bacteroidota bacterium | reverse complement strand
GAAGGAGTGCCGTTTTCACCTCCGTGGAAAAAATGGTTGAAACCAACTTCCAGGAGGGTGGCTGAAGATGCGTAGGTTGAAATATGTCCGCCAATTCCTTCGGATTCCAGATTTGCCTTCACAACCATTGCCATGGCGTTCCAGCGGACAAGGCTCTTGATCCTCCTTTCAATTTCCGCACTTCCCGGATAAGGTGATTCTTTTCTTGGAGAGATGCTGTTAATATAGGGGGTGTTGCCGGGGCAGCGGAATGGTATTCCCGCTTTATGAGCTTTTACCTGCAACAGTCCGAGTAGTTCGCGAACCCGCTCAGGTCCTTCATTTTGAATGACATACTCTAATGAATCAAGCCACTCCTTATTCTCAATTTCGTGATAATCTTTCTTACTCATGGAATTATATTTTTATTTCGGATATTAAAAAAAGATGGTTTTACTTTCTGTTTGTTTGAATATGGTCAAGTAGTTTGTTAGGATCATTTTATCTACATAAAGAAAAAAAAGGCAAAAAAGTTTAGTATTAATTCAAGTTGTTTTCGGGTCATGAGACCGGATTCGATACTTTGAAATTTTTAAAAAGGATCTTTATTTCTCTGCAATGGGTTGATTATTAAACCCTAAGCTTTTTGTATGATTTCTTTTTAAAGCAACATCACGTACAATTTACAAAAAAATGGTGAAAGGATAAAATTATCATTTCATTAAGGTGATAATACCTCACCTTGCCGTGTATTATATTATTCGTTGCGGGAAGCGGTTTCCAGGGTGATAATATCAACCATTAATTTATTAGCTTTGCTTGTCAGGTGGAACTTTAAAAAAGCAGTGCCTTGAAGACAGGACCAGAAAAAGGGACGGAATATATCCATTTGATTACTTTTTGGATCAGTTTGATTGCAATATTTGCAATGATTTATGATTACGGAATTGACGGGGAAGCTTTTCCGCAGAATATTCTGCTTATACTTTATGTTTTCGTTTTATCCGCGGGTATTATTTCCATTGCCGGCAGGTATCTGATTGCCCGGTACCGTCTGCCGGAAAGGATTAAACTGGCTGATATAGTATTGGGGTGTTTTCTGGTACTGTTGATAACAGGTGCTGCTGGAGTAAATTTTTTAAGGCTTTTTGATCACCGGATGCTCAGATATCTGGGTATATTCCTGGTTTTATTACGTGAGTTTTCTGAATTTGAATCGAGCCGAAGGTTGCAATACCTTAATCCTGCCCAGCTTTTTGTTTTCAGCTATATTGTTATTATTTCCCTGGGTACGGTGCTGCTTATGTTTCCCAATGCCACCTATAGCGGTATTTCTGCTATTGATGCCCTTTTTACCGCTACCAGTGCCTTTTGTATTACCGGACTCGTGGTAGTTGAAACCGGCTCCAGCTTCACTCCCTTCGGACAGGTTATAATCCTTGCACTTTTCCAGTTCGGGGGTATCGGAATTATGACCTTTACCAGTTTTTTCACTTACATCTTTACCGGAGGTTCAACATACGGGAACAGTCTGTTACTAAAAGACATGACAAATTCGGAGAAAATTGCCGAAGTTTTCAGTACGGTAAGGATAATTATACTGTTCACTCTTGCCATAGAAGCGGTGGGAGCCCTGTTTATATATTTCAGTCTTGACAGCCAGGTTATCCCTTCGGTCGATGAAAGGATTTTCTTTTCGGTTTTCCATTCTGTTTCAGGGTTTTGCAGTGCCGGTTTCACCTTAATGACCGATAGCCTGTATAATAGTCTTTTCCGGTTTAATTACAGCATGCATCTCATTATTGCTTTTTTGTTTATTGTCGGCGGACTGGGTTTTCCGATTGTGCATAACTTTTTCAGATATGTCAGGCATTACCTTGTTAACCGGATCATGAAAAGCAGAGCTCTGCATGTTCCCTGGGTGGTCACCATAAACACCAGGATTGTTCTGATAACTACTTTGATTCTTTTTGTCGCGGGTACTGTTTTTTTCTATATTTTTGAATATGATAACACTCTGGCAGAACATGAGGGGGCGGGTAAAATTATTACTGCCTTTTTCGGTGCCGCAACGCCCAGGTCAGCCGGATTCAACACCATCGATACATCTGCTCTTACTCTTCCCGCCCTCATGCTGGTGATGTTTTTAATGTGGATAGGTGCAGGGCCCGGCTCCACGGGAGGAGGGATCAGAGTTACTACTTTTGCGATATCCATTATGAACGTTGTGAGTATTGCAAGGGGGAAAGACAGGATCGAGGCTTTCGGACGGGAGATTTCCGATTCATCTGTCAGGCGGGCATTTGCAGTTATTTTATTTTCATTTATAATAGTAGGTTCTTCGATATTTCTTATTTCGATTATTGAAGAAGACCGGGAACTGCTTGCCGTGGCATTTGAATGCTTTTCCTCTTATGGCACGGTGGGACTGAGTATGGGGATAACAGGCGAACTGGCTGATGCAAGCAAGCTGATCATTGTCTTCAATATGTTTACAGGGAGGATTGGCATGATAGTGATCATGCTGGCATTATTAAAGAAGGTGAAACATCTTAATTATCGTTATCCGGAAGAAAACATTTCCATTACCTGATCAGGCAAACCTTTATTGTTCCGCAGGATTATCGCATGCAATTATAAAAAGATCATTTAACACTTATCTATGAAGTTTATTATTATAGGGCTTGGAAACTTTGGCGCCTCTCTTTCTACAAGACTGGTTGCCATGGGTCATGAGGTTATAGGCGTGGACCAGCAAATGGAAAAGGTGGAGGCCATGAAGGGCAAGTTAACCCACACCCTTTGCCTTGATTGTTCCGATCAGCAGGCAATTACCAATCTTCCCCTCAAAGATACCGACGTGGTGATCGTTTGCATTGGTGAAGATGAAGGTGCAAACCTGATGACCACCGCGCTTATGAAGAAGATGAATGTAAAAAGGCTGATCAGCAGGGCAGTCAACCCCCTTCATGAAACCGTTCTCGATGCCATGATGATAAGGGAAATTGTCCATCCCGAGGAAGAAACGGCTGAACGGTGGGCCAATAAGCTGGATTTGCCGGGCACGGTTGATTCTTTTGAGTTGTCACGGGAGTATAGTATTATTGAAGTTGTGGTGCCGGATCGTTACGTAGGGAAAAAACTGGGGGAGATAAAATTCCGCCGGAATTACAGTATCCTGCTGCTTACCGTAATGAAGGTCGAGGAGGAGACAAATGCCATCGGGGTTACAAGGAAAGTAACCGTGCCCCAGGGGGTGGCCTCATCCGAAACCGTTCTCAATGAAGGCGATATAGTGGCATTTTTCGGTAAGATCAAGGATATACGGAAAATGCTTAAACACGGCTAAAAGATCACGCTGGTTAATCATCCCGGAGTTTAATGCCCCGTTTTTCAGTTACCCTTAAAAGCGCAGCCTAAATGGACGGCCATGCCCTGTCCGGAGCCCTGGGCCGAAAGGCATGTGTGTTTTGGTTTTGAAATATTTTTCGGGGATAAGCTTACTTTTCTTTCAGAAGTATTTTCGCTAAATTTGGGCAGGTAGATAAAATAATCATTGAAAATTATGAGATTGCTGATTGTTTCAAACAGACTGCCTGTAACTTTAAATGAAACCAACGGTAGTTACCGGATGGAGAAAAGTGCAGGAGGACTTGTTTCCGGGGTTACCGATTACCTTGCCTCATTAAAGGGGTCAACTTCCGAACCAAAAGAATATCTCTGGCTGGGATGGCCGGGTATGTCAATTCCTGATAAACACAAGGATCAGATCAGGCAGAAAGTTCAGGATGAATTCAATGCCTCGCCGGTATATCTTTCCAAAAAGCTGATGGATAAGTTTTATCTTGGTTTTTGCAACAAAACCATCTGGCCCCTTTTTCATTATTTCCCCAATTATGTTGTTTTTAATCCGGAATTCTGGAATGAGTACAAACGGGTAAACGAAAAATTCAGGGATGAGCTGGTTAAAATAATCAGGCCCGGCGATATTGTCTGGGTGCATGATTATCACCTGATGCTTCTTCCGCAGCTTTTAAGGGAGAAAGTGGATAATCCCGTAGGTTTTTTCCTGCATATACCCTTTCCTGCCTATGAAATGTTCAGGCTGCTGCCCGAGGAGATCCGAAAGGGGCTTCTTAACGGATTACTGGGTGCCGATCTGGCAGGTTTTCACACCCATGATTACTCTCAGTACTTTCTCAGGTGCGTCAGGCGTATCCTCGGGCTTGAAAACCATATGGGACGGATAGACCTTCCTGGCAGGGCGGTTAAGGTAGATACTTTTCCCATGGGGGTGGATTACCAAAAATTCAACACAATGGCTTCCAGGCGTGATGATCCTGCTTTGCCTGAAAATAAGGATGTGAAAATTGTACTTTCGGTCGACCGCCTGGATTATACAAAAGGTATTCTTCACAGGCTAAAGGGATTTGAGCTGTTTTTGCAAAAAAATCCCGAATGGCACGGCAAAGTGTGTATGGATATGATCGTGGTTCCTTCCCGGACCGGCGTGGAATCCTACCAGGAGATAAAAAGCAGTCTCGAAGAATGGGTAGGGTACATTAACGGCAAATACGGAACCTTCAAATGGACCCCGGTTATTTATCAGTTTACTTCCCTGCCTCACGAGACCCTGGTATCTCTTTTCCGGATGAGCGATGTGGCCCTGCTCACCCCGCTGCGTGACGGCATGAACCTGGTGGCCAAGGAATATATTGCTTCCCGCAATGACAAAAAAGGGGTGCTTATACTCAGTGAATTTACCGGGGCGGCAAAAGAACTTATTGAAAGCATAATTATAAATCCCAACAATATTGAGGAAATAGCCGATGCAATTGACCTGGCGCTGAATCTTCCCGAAAAGGAGCAGGTACTCCGCAATGAAGCCATGCGGGAAAGGCTTGAAAGGCATGATGTACGTAAATGGGCCAATGATTTTGTTGAATCGCTGAAAGAAATCCGAACTGTATCCGAATATGCTTTCATGAAGAAATTTCTTATCCACGAGCTCAGCGGAAAAATACTTACCGATTACAGCAAAGCTTCATCAAGATTATTGATATTCAATTACGACGGCACTCTTGTGCCGTTGGGCGACAAGCCGCTATCTTCCGGGCCATCACGGGAGCTGGTTGATATGTTAAAGACAATAAACGAGCATCCCGGCACCGACATTGTTATTTTAAGCGGCCGTAGCAGGGAGGAACTTGAAAGCTGGCTGGGCCATATTCCGGTAAATATAGCTGCCGAACACGGTTCATGGATCAGAGAGGATGATTCGGAGCAATGGACCCAGCTTAAGCCCCTTTCGGGGGAATGGAAAAAAGATGTGCTGACGGTTCTTGAAATGTATACAGACCGCCTGCCGGGGTCAGAAATAAATGAAATGGATTATTCCCTCAGCTGGCATTACCATAGATCGGATATAGAGCAGGCTTCTTATATAAGAAGGGAGCTTGCAGACCATCTGATATCCCTGACTGCCAATGTTGGCATTCAGGTATTCCAGGGCAATAAGGTTATGCAGATAACCAGCTCGGGGATCAACAAAGGTGATCTTGCCCGGCACTGGCTTGGCAGCAAAAAATATGATTTTATACTGGCAATGGGGGCAGGCTGGAGCGATGAGCTTCTCTTTCAGGCGCTTCCCGACACTGCCTATTCAATCAAGGTTGGCGTGACCCAGACCGATGCGCGGTATATTATAAAAGATCATGAGGATGTCATGAATTTCCTGAAAAAGCTGGAACAACAAAAAGTCGGCCGACAGGACTGATTTCCGGCTCATGGGATCAATTGGGGAATTATTCCCCGGTTTTTATCCTCATTATCTGATAATCTGGCAGGAGCTGATAATGATCTCCTGTGCTCATTTAATGCTTCCAATGCTTTAATCAAAAAATGACGTATATTTGGTATGGCATTGCCTTAATTTGAGAAACGGTTTCAGAATAATAATTTTTTAAATACCCTGATTATCCATAACCTGAGTTAATTATAATTATAAGAGATGAAGGAATTGCTGGTTAATGTTTTATCGCCTTCACGATCCCAGCTGTATATTACATATGCCGCATATGTTGCAAGGGATCTGGGTCTGACCGTGAAATATATTTATGTGCATCAGCCCGCACATGTACCCCTGGGGATGCCCGGCAGTATTGGTGCTACAGCAGATGTAAGTCAACGGGATACCAAACAGGCTATGAATAAGGCCAAACATCATTTTGAACTCCAGATAAACAACCTTTATGCATTAGATCCCGATCTGCCTCTGCTGGAATATATTACCGAATCCGGATATGCGCCCGATGTCATTGAGAAATACTGTAAAGATAGCAGAGTTGACACCCTGATGCTTGGCAGCTCGAAGGAATACTCCATGTTACCCGATGACTCCGGTAATATTGAAGTCATCAGAAAAGTCAGCTGCCCGGTATGGATAGTGCCCGAAGGGATTGCTTACAGGCCTTTTTCAGAGATACTGTATGCCACCGATTACCATGAAGAGGATCTGCCAAATCTGAAACTGCTGGCCGGGTTTGCGTCCCGGTTTACGGCCAGCATTACGGCTGTCCATATAACCGCCCATGATTGTTTCGAAGAACAGGTCAAGGGAGAGGGTTTTGCCAAACTGTTAAGAAAGGAGACCGGATATGAGATGATATCTGTAAGAGTTTTGCCTGAAACCAAAGGAGAACCCGTGGTTACCGGACTCCATAATTTCGCTCTTATGATGGATGCCGATCTGATTGTCTTTTTAAGGGAGAACAGGAGGGTGGCCTACAGGCTTCTTTATGGCAGCCGCTCGGAAAAGATAGCCAGGGAGACAAAGCTCCCGGTCCTTATTTTCAATGAAGAAAGAAAGTGATCTGTCTACCTTTAGGATGGTTTTTTTCAATCACATCTCCCTGACGTCCAGATAGCTGCCGCTTTCCTCGTTCAGGGCAGTTTCAAGGGCTCCGGCAAGAATGCCCGCTGCTTCCTCCGGTGACGGCATATTCCCCGATGCTTTGGTTTTTTTCAGCCTTTGTACGGAGGGAAACTTTTTGTCATCGGGAAGTGAGTATATATAATCCTGCATGGCAGTGTCAATAAGTCCGGGAGCAATGGCACAGAAATGGGTGTCACCGTGTTCCTCCGAATAGAGTTTAATCAGCATATTCAGGGTTGCCTTTGACAGGGAATAGGCATTCCAGCCACGATTGCCATAAACCGAAGCCCCGGAAGAAATGGCGGCAACTTGTTTTATCTGCCTTCTGTCATTGAAAAGCAGGTCTATCAGTATTTTGTTGGACCATACGTTAATATCCATCACCTGCTTAATCTCATCGAGGCCGGTGTCTCTGAGGTCTTTTATATCTGAAAGCACTCCTGCATTGAGAACGACCAGGTCAAAACCATCCGGCTTTTCAATAAAACCCGGCACGGTTCGTTTCATTTCATCAAACTTTGATAAATCCTGCAAAAGAAAATGAAATGAGGTGTATTTTTCCAGAACCTCATTTTTGCTTCTGTTGATGCCGTATACTGTATGTCCTCTTTCAAGGTACCATGCCGCAAGTGCGCCGCCCAGTCCTTTGCCCGTTCCTGTAATTAAAATATCCATATGCTGATTTTTTTGAAATTTTGCCTTACCTGTAGTGTAAATTTAGGAAAACCTGCTCTGATCACCTAAATTTGTCGATATTTGTTTTTTGTTATAAGGCAATCATAGTAGTTTTGACATAACTGTTCATAATAACATTGCATTTTATGTTTATAGTAGTCTTTTAAATTCACTACTGAAGAAGTATTGCAATTTTGTAGCAATGCAGTTTCTGTTCATAGCAGCACTGCAATTAGCAGTACTGCAATTTTTTTCCAGGAAACACGGCAATTTCTGTTCAGAATGGCATACAATAATTAAAATTATTTCCCCGATATGCATGAGGCATCACCAAATGATCTTTCCCGGTTGTGTATCCACACAATAACCACCAAACCTCTGGGTATTGAAATTGCTATTGATAAATATGCTTCCCTTGGAGCAGGCGGAATAACCGTATGGAGGGATGCTTTCGGCAAATACACGCCCCGTCAGACAGGTGAAATGATAAGGAGATCCGGACTGAAACCGGTTTCACTGTGCCGGGGAGGTTTTTTTCCTTCGGTCGATCGGAGCAGGAGGGAAGCCTCTGTTGATGATAACATTAAAGCCCTGGAAGAGGCTGCTGATATGGGCATGCCGTTAATAGTTCTTGTATGCGGTGCCGATCCGTACCAGTCGCCCGAAACTTCCAGGGATCAGATCAGGGAGGGTATAGATGCCATACTTCCCCGGGCAGAAAAACTGGGCATCAAACTTGCTATTGAACCTCTTCATCCGGTTTATGCCGATACAAGGTCGGCAATCAATACCATGAAACAGGCAAATGATATGACCGGATTCTTTGATTCTCCCTGGCTTGGGGTTGCCGTAGACGTGTACCATGTCTGGTGGGACGAAAATTTGGAGGAGGAAATAATTCGCTGCGGAAGTAATGACAAAATATTTGCTTTTCATGTTTGCGACTGGAAAGTGCCCACCCATGATATACTGCTCGACAGGGGGATAATGGGTGAGGGATGCATTGATATCCGGCAGATCCGGCAATGGGTAAACCGGGCCGGTTTTGAGGGATTCAACGAAGTTGAGATATTTTCGGAAAAATACTGGAAAGACGATCAGGATGAATATCTGGAAAGAATAGTTTTGGCATACCAATATAAGATGTGATGGACAGGTAGCCATAACGGTGAGCCCTCCATATATTTTTTAAACAAAATAATATTTACTTATGAACAGTGAGATTAAGGTCCATGATGTCGGCATCATAATGAACGGTGTTACCGGCAGGATGGGTAAAAACCAGCACCTTTTGCGTTCCCTTCTGCCAATAATCAGAAACGGAGGAGTGCGTATAAATGAAAACGAGGTTATAATGCCCAGGCTTGTCCTTACCGGTCGCAATGCCGGCAAACTGAAAAATCTGAGTATCGAAACCGGTATAGAAAACTGGACTACCGATGTGGATTCATTGATTGAGGACAATGATTATTCTTTATATTTTGATGCCCAGACTACCGATATGAGGTATGAAAGTGTTAAAAAAGCAATTGCCGCCGGCAAGGATATATACTGTGAAAAGCCTGTTGCCACCAGCACAGCAAAGGCCATGGAACTTTACAGGCTGGCCGCGGAAGCCGGCGTTAAACACGGGGTGGTGCAGGACAAGCTCTGGCTGCCGGGACTGGTGAAGTTGAAAAAGCTTATCGAAAGAGGCTTTTTCGGTGAAATATTGTCTGTTAAGGCTGACTTCGGCTACTGGGTTTTTGAGGGTGACACCATTATGCCCCAGCGGCCTTCCTGGAATTACAGAAAGGAGGATGGAGGTGGGATTATTCTTGATATGTTCTGTCACTGGCGGTATGTGTTGGATAACCTTTTTTCAGGGGTCAACGCTCTCACCTGTGTTGGAAAAACTCATATTAAGAAGCGTTACGAGCCTGACGGCACTCCTTATAAAGCCACTGCCGACGATGCAGCATACGCCATTTTTGAGCTGGATAGTGGTATAGTGGTTCAGATCAACTCTTCATGGGCTACCAGGGTTCGCCGTGATGACCTGTTTGTAATGCAGGTAGACGGCACCAAAGGTTCGGCTGTTGCCGGACTGAGGGAAGTGTGGATGCAGGAGTATTCGGCATCCCCAAGGCCGGTCTGGAATCCCGATGTAGAACAGCCGCTCAGGTTTTTTGATAGCTGGACAAAAATGCCTGCCCATGAGCATCATGATAACGCATTTAAGATTCAGTGGGAATTGTTTTTGAAACATGCAGCAATGGATGAGCCCTTTCCCTGGAACCTGCTGGAAGCAGCAAAAGGCGTCCAGCTTGCCGAACTGGCCCTTGAATCGGCCGATAACCGCACCTGGGTGACTGTGCCGGAGCTGAAATAATAATTGCTCTCAGGTATTTAACCTGGTCGAAAAGTTTATCAAATAACAAGTAAACATTTTTCATATGCAAATACAAAATCAACTGCAGTCGGCCGAACTGAAAGCTTCACTCGAGGCTTTCTGGGAACTGTCGGCAAAAAAGATCAGTCTAATACGTAATCTTTATGATGCTTCCAAAGGATCACCCGTATTTACCGTTGAAGGAAAATACACAACCCGTGGATGGACGGAATGGACTCAGGGGTTCCAGTTTGGCGGAGAGATTATCCAGTTCGATGCAACCGGCGACGAACAATTTTTAGAGACAGCCCGGGAATCGACCCTCAGGCTTATGGCACCTCACTTAACCCATGCCGGCGTGCATGATCATGGTTTTAATAATATAAGTACATACGGCGCCCTGCGGAGATTGATCACGGAAGGAAGGATCGATTCCTGCCAGTGGGAAAAGGCTTTTTATGATCTGGCCCTTAAATGCTCGGGTGCGGTCCAGGCAATGAGATGGACGGAGATTGCCGGCGGGGGAGGTTTTGTATACTCATTCAACGGTCCTCATTCTTTGTTTGTTGATACCATACGTTCCATGAGATCACTTGCAGTTGGTTACCGCCTCGGCCATGCCCTCTTTTCGGAGCATGACCGTAAGATATCACTGTTGGAAAGAATGATGCAACATATTGAATCTACCGCCAGATTCAGTGTCTTTTACGGCGAAGGGAGGGATCAATACGATATCAGGGGGCGGACAGTGCATGAGGCAATATTCAATACGAGCGACGGTTACTACCGTTGTCCCTCTTCCCAGCAGGGGTTTTCTCCTTTTACAACATGGACCAGGGGACTGGCATGGGCTATATGCGGCTTTGCAGAACAGCTTGAGTTCCTGGAAACCCTTGATGACAGCGATCTTGAAGCCATGGGTGGGAGGGCACACCTGGAGCCGGTAATGCTGCGTGCGGCCAGAGCCACCAGCGATTTTTACATTGCTAATACATCTCTGGATGGGATACCTTACTGGGATACGGGAGCACCCGGACTGAAATTCCTGGGCGATTATACTGCCAGTCCCGCCGATCCCTGGAATGACCATGAGCCGGTCGACAGCTCCGCTGCTGCAATAGCGGCACAGGGTCTGCTTCGCCTGGGACGGTTGCTGAGCAGGCGCGGACAGGAAGAGGACGGGAAACTTTACTGGCAGGCCGGGCTGACCGTTAGCCGCACAT
>PWPZ01000068.1 GCA_003556985.1 Bacteroidota bacterium | reverse complement strand
CTCTGGCTCTTGAGCATTACATTAAGTTCTCCGAAATAGTTACGAAAATTCAGGACAGCGACGAAGACTTTCCAACCTTGCTGGATCATTCCAATGCCAGAATAAGACGAATAAAAGAAGACAAGTTCTTCGGGGGTAATTAATCCGGCTGCTTCAACCATTTCTGCTTTTTTTTGTTATACAACCCACAATATAATTTGCGGTATAACCTTTTTATAAATAGTGTTGCCAGATAAAATCGCGGGAGAATTTTTCAAGCTTTTATAATTCAGCCGGCAGACCGCTGATTTTAATCTGCCGGCATGACGGATTGAGACAATACCCTCAATTTTCGTTTAGAATATCAAAGAGCGCTTTCAAACCAACCTGATATGATAAGAATATTTTTATTAACACTGATACTGGTATTATTTCACCACCCTTCATTTTCACAGATATCGGGAAAAATTACCGATTCAAAGACAGGAGAACCGGTACCGGGGGCAAGCATAATTATTTCAGATGAAGGGCGGGGAACTGTCAGCGATGCAGAAGGAAAATTCTCAGTCGGCACTGCCGGCAGGCTCGAGATAAGTGCGATAGGTTATAAAACTGCAATAGTACAGATTAGAACCGGCAGGACTTTTTACAACATTTATCTCGATCCCGAAGAATACCATCTTCAGGAAGTAGTTGTCGAAGCATTCAACAGATCAAGGAGGCTCCTGGATGTCCCGGGCTCGCTTTCCCTTATATCTGCCGGTCAGATTGAAAGGGAAAAACCGGTGACCGTCGTCCCGGTCCTCAACCAGTCGCCCGGAGTTTTTGCCCATTCGGGTGCCCTTAATACCAGCCGCATAACCATCAGGGGAATAGGAGCCCGGGTGCCCTATGCCACCGGCAAAGTTCGCGCTTACCTTAATAATATACCACTTACCAACGGGTCGGGCATCAGCATAATTGAGGATATTGACCCGGCTATTATGGAAAGAATTGAAATAATCAAGGGACCGGCTACCAGTGCTTATGGCGCCGGACTGGGAGGAACAATCCTTATTACCGCAAGGAAACCGGAATTGCATCCGAATCAGGTGAGCAATAACTTCCAGGGAGGATCATGGGATCTTTACCGGAATACCATTGGTCTTGATACGGGAACCGAAAGTCTGGGCCTGAGCATGCAGTACAATCATACCCAGAGTAACGGGTACCGGCAGAATAACGAATACAGGCGCGACGGCGTGACGGCTGTCATGAGCGCTATTCCGGGCGAAAATACAGAGATAACGGTGCTGCTTGCCTATACCAGTCTCAAGGCTCATATTCCAAGCTCGATCGACAGTGCCACTTATGCTAACCGCCCGCGCGCAGCAGCAGCAAACTGGCTGCAGACAAGGGGTTACGAGGACTATGACAAGATGCTTGCCGGGATATCGGCCGATCACAATTTTTCACCATCCCTTTCGGGGAATATCAGCCTTTTCTCCACCATGCAGGATGAAAAGGAGATGAGGCCCTTTGATGTTCTTAATGAGGCCAGGCTGGGCGGCGGGACAAGAGTAAAGCTTACCTGGTCGGGTACAACATCCCGCGGTTCATACCAGATCCTGGGTGGAAGCGAATTATTTACCGAAAATTACGGTTACACTTCCTATGAAAATATCGGGGGAATGGGGGAACGGGGTTCAATGATCAGCGACAATAAAGAGCGGATATCTTACTACAATCTTTTCCTGCAGTCTGACCTTGACCTTAGCCGCTTAAACCTTTCGGCAGGTATGAATCTTAACTCGAGCCGTACAGATTATAAAGACCTTTTTCATCAAAACGGTATTAATCCCTCGGGCAGATACAGCTACGGCAACATCTATTCGCCGCGGTTAAGCGCCAGTTACCGTTATTTTCAGGCCAATTCAGTATTTATGACAGTCAGTCACGGGTTTTCCCCACCTTCCCTGGCCGAGACACTTACTCCTGATGGCTTCATAAATCCGGATATTATGCCGGAAACGAGCTGGAATCTGGAAGGGGGTGTCAGGGGAAATCTCTTTGGTAACCGTTTGTTCTACGATATAAATGTGTACCGGATGCAGGTTGAAAATCTTCTTGTCGCAGAAAGGGTAGGCGAAGATGCCTGGGTTGGAAGAAATGCCGGTGAATCGGTACACCGGGGATTGGAAGGGGAATTCCAAATCATCCTTTTCCGGAGCGATACAGGCAATTCAGAAAACTGGTGGGGCCTTGATGAGATCAGGTTAACTCCCAATATAACAGTAAATGATTTCCGGTTCACCGACTTTGTTGATGAAGGGATTGACTATTCCGGCAAAAATCTTCCGGGTATCCCCGATCATGTATTAAATGCAGGGATTTCAGGGCAAATTAAGGGAGGAATGTATGCTTTCGTAAATTACCGGCAGGTAGGTCAAATGCCAATGAATGATGCCAACAGCCTCCATTATGACAGTTACCGGGTAACCAATGTTACCCTTGGTTACAAAAACAGGGTTTCTCAAAATCTTCATGCCGATGTATTTCTGTTTGCCGGAAATGTTTTTAACGCAAAATATGCATCCATGATCCTGGTAAATGCTCCAACCTTCGGCAACAATCCGCCGAGATATTACTATCCGGGTAATCCCCTTAACTTTTCGGCAGGAATCAAGTTAAGCTACAGGTTCAGCTAAGATTTGAAATTAAGCTTGCAGGTGCGGCGGGCACATGGAATTAAGGTTGCAGGTTCAGTGGGCATATAGAATTAAGCTTGCAGGTTCGGCGGGCAATTTATAAAATGATAAAAATTATTTCGTAAATTGTCCCGTTTATATAG
>PWPZ01000105.1 GCA_003556985.1 Bacteroidota bacterium | reverse complement strand
GACTGCGGGAAACTGCCGAAGATTTCCGGAGTGACAAATATCGTGAGGGGTTCACCCTGAGGGCATATACTGAGGAATTGAAAGCTTTTGTTCAGATGGAAAAAGCTCTTGAAATATACCAGACGCCCCCGCCAACTGCTCAGGGTCAGTTAAGGGAACTGCCACTTCAGAATGGCGGACGGATTGATCCGGGAACGGCACTGTCCAGATCAAGAGCGGCAGCAGCTGCCTCTGCCCAAAATCAATATTCTATAAATAATGATGACATGCAATCAGCCGTTTTTATAGACTACGGATTTTCTGTTTTTCCCGAATCGCCTTATTCAGCGGGCAATCCCCTGCCAGCAGGTTTCCGGTTGCCTGATGGTCTTGTATATAGTATACAGATTGGCATTTTCAGAACAATATTGACCGCCGACTCCTTTGGAGGACTTTATCCTGTTATGTCGGCAAGAGAACCGGATAATCGTTCAATACGTTATTTCACCGGAGTATTCCGATCTCTGCCGGAAGCTGAAAAAGCATTGCTGGATGTAAATCAACAGGGGTTTTCCGATGCCTTCATAGTTGCCTTCAACAGCGGCACACGGATTCCGGTTAGCAGGGCAAGGCAAATGGAAAGAGACCGGCTGGCCCGTGAACAGGCACAAAACCAGTCAACAACCCGGGAGCAGAACCAGTCTCAAAACCCATCACAGAATCATACCCAAAACCAGACGCCAAATAAGGTGCAGAATATGCCACGCAAGAGGGACGGAGGTATTGACCCGGCTATGGATACCGGTCTGGCCGCAGACCCGGACAGGGTGATTTTCAAAGTACAGCTCGGTGCATTCAGCGAAATAGTGCAATCCGGCGTATACCGGAACTGGCAAAGTCTTGCGGGTAATAAAAATGTTGAGTATTTCAGAAATAATAACGGGTTATATATCTATTTTATAGGAAATTTTAATACTTTTGAAGAAGCTGCCGGGATGAGGAGCACAGCAAGAATGGCTGGAATCAATGACGCTTTTGTCGTTCCCTACAAAGGAGATATACGCATCAACATGGAAAAAGCAAAAAAGCTGTTGCTCAATCAGAGATAATCCTTTTATCAATTCCGGACCGAAATATTGCGAAATGGGAAACAGTAACAAGTCAGACACAAAAGCAAAACCAGGCAAAAAGACCGATTCGGGGGAGGAGAACTTCCGTTTTCTGGTTCTCCACAACGATGATCACCATACTTTTGATTACGTTATTGAGTGTCTTGTCAAGATTTGCGGTCATAGCAGTATTCAGGCCGAGCAGTGCACCTACATGGTTCATTACAAAGGGAGCTGTGATATATTAAAGGGTACTTACGTTTACCTTGCGCCGTATTATAAGGCTATGGCCGAGAAAGAACTGATTGTGTCGATAGAATGAAGCTACAACAGCCATTCCGCGCACTAATATATATTTTAACAAGTTATTGTAAAGGATGTCTTTATTTGCCATAGTGTTACTGATTATTCTCGGGGTCTTCCTGTTACTGGTTGAATTCCTCGTAGTTCCCGGTATAACGGTAGCCGGCATTGGGGGTGTGCTTCTTATCATTACCGGGATCTATCTTTCCTATGCGCTACACGGAATTGCCGCCGGGAACTATGTTCTTCTGGGATCTGTCCTTTTTATGGTTGTAAGTCTTTATTTTTCTTTGAAATCCCGGACCTGGCGAAAAACCATGCTTGAATCTACCCTTGATGGAAAAGTGAATACATTCGATCTTTCAATTATTAAACCCGGAGATACGGGGAAAGCTGTTACCCGCCTGGGGCCTATGGGTAAGGTGGAGATAAACGGTGTTCTATATGAGGCCAAGGCAGGGGATATAATTATTGATGCAGAAACCGATATTACAGTTGTTAAAGTATTAAGCGATAAACTTATTGTAAAACCAACAAATTTAAATTAAATTAATTATGGAAGACATTGGCGTTTATATTTTTATTATAGTCGCAGCACTTGCGGGTCTCTGGATATTGCTGTACTTTATTCCCATCGGACTGTGGTTCTCCGCACTCCTGTCGGGTGTACGCGTTTCTCTTATTCAGCTTGTGTTTATGCGCTGGAGAAAAGTTCCGCCCTCAGTCATTGTAAAAGAAATGATCAATTCAACAAAGGCCGGCTTGTCACTGTCGCGCGATCAGCTTGAGGCTCACTACCTTGCCGGAGGAAATGTTATAAATGTAGTAAATGCCTTAATTTCCGCCGATAAGGCGAACATTCCGCTTGACTTTAAATCGGCTACTGCGATCGACCTTGCCGGACGTGATGTGTTCCAGGCTGTTCAAATGTCGGTAAACCCCAAGGTAATTGACACGCCTCCCGTAGCAGCAGTTGCCAAAGATGGTATTCAGCTTATAGCAAAGGCAAGGGTTACGGTCCGCGCCAACATAAAACAACTTGTTGGTGGTGCAGGTGAGGAAACTGTTCTTGCACGGGTAGGTGAAGGCGTTGTTTCATCAATCGGCTCGGCATCGTCTCATAAAGCGGTGCTTGAAAATCCCGATTCTATTTCAAAGGTTGTTCTCTCAAAAGGGCTCGACGCCGGAACGGCTTTTGAGATACTCTCTATCGACATTGCCGATATTGATATCGGAAAGAATATCGGAGCCGTGCTTCAGATGGATCAGGCCAATGCCGACAAGAATATTGCCCAGGCCAAGGCCGAAGAGAGAAGGGCCATGGCTGTTGCCCTGGAGCAGGAAAACAAGGCTCTGGCCCAGGAGATGCGGGCCAAGGTTATTGAAGCCGAAGCAGAGGTTCCCAAGGCTCTATCCGAGGCCCTCAGG
>PWPZ01000112.1 GCA_003556985.1 Bacteroidota bacterium | reverse complement strand
CTACATCCCTCCCAAATAACGTGCCAGAATATGGCCCCAAAAAAGGAAATGCAAAACTAAACAATTATTCCCAATTACCAAAAATATTTTTGTCCGTTTTTTGGGGCGGGAAGCAAATCAATTAAATACAGACCGGCTAAGCCTGTATTTGTAATATCATGACACAAAATGAATATATTTGCATGCAATCCAGACCAATATTTTTAACCCTTGCCGTAGCAATTTTTTGCAACCATTATGGCGAAAATATTTTAAATGTGATTAATTTAGTTATATATTGCAATATTTTAGTCTCCAGGAAAAATCTATTCAGGTGAATAAAAGTCTGATAATAATACCAACCTACAATGAGGTCGAAAATATTGGGCGATTGATAAACGCCATATTTTCACTTAAAGGCAATTTCCACATACTGATTATTGATGACAATTCGCCCGATAGAACTGCTGATGTTGTTGAAAAACTTTCGGAAAGTCATCCCGGCAGGCTTCATCTCATAGAAAGGCCGGGTAAGCTTGGCCTGGGGACTGCCTATATCGCAGGATTCCGCTGGGCTATTGAGCGGCATTACGATTATGTTTTCGAAATGGATGCTGATTTCTCCCATGATCCCGCCGATCTGCCAAAGCTTCTGAGAGCATGTGAAAAAGGCAACGCCGATCTGGCCATCGGTTCAAGATATGTTTCAGGTGTTAATGTGGTAAACTGGCCCCTTGGCAGGATACTGATGTCTTATTTTGCCTCGACCTATGTCCGCATGATGACCGGCATGGACATCAGGGATACAACCGCCGGATTCAAGTGCTACAAAGCAAAAGTTCTGAAATCTCTGAACCTGGAAAAAATTTCTTTTAAAGGATACGCTTTTCAGATTGAAATGAAATTTGCGGTCTGGAAACTTGGTTATAATATTGAAGAGGTTCCTATTATTTTCACCGAGCGCAAGCACGGAAGTTCCAAAATGTCGGGCGGGATATTCAATGAAGCACTGTGGGGTGTTATAATCATAAAGCTCCGAAACTTGTTCAGAAACAGGTATTCCATGCCGGATTCAGCAAGGAATTAATAAATCAACAGTGAAGACATGCAAGCTATACTAATCAGAAATGCTACTATCATCAATGAGGGGAAAATTGCTAAAGGGCATGTATTATGCAATAACCAGAAAATAGAGAAAATTTTTACCGGCGATGATTACAGTATTCGGATGGCTATTCCCCTGAAATAATTGAAGCCGATGGCAGTTTGCTTATTCCGGGAGTTATTGACGACCAGGTGCATTTCAGGGAACCGGGTTTAACCCATAAGGCTGATATATCGACCGAATCCAGAGCTGCGGTGGCAGGGGGCATAACCTCCTTTATGGAGATGCCAAATACAAATCCCCCTGCAACGACCAATGCGCTCCTTGAGGAAAAAATAAAAATTGCCCGTCACTCTTCGCTGGCCAACTTTTCTTTTTATATGGGGGCAACAAATGATAATCTCAGTGAATTAACCGCCGTCGATCCAAGAACAGTTTGCGGGGTCAAGGTTTTTATGGGCTCTTCAACGGGTAATATGCTTGTAGATGATGAAGCATCCCTGAGGTCGATCTTTTCCAAAATCAGGATTCCGGTTGCAGTCCATTGCGAAGATGAATCAATTATCAGGGCAAACAGCCTGGTTCATAAAAAAAAGTTCGGTGAGAATATTCCCATAATAATGCATCCTGCTATCAGAACAGCTGAGGCCTGTTACAAATCTTCATCCTATGCAGTGGAGCTGGCCAGGGAGTACGGAACCCGTCTGCATGTTTTGCATATAAGCACCGAAAGGGAGCTTGAACTTTTTGATTCAATTACTTCCGTGGAAAAGAAAAATATAACCGCTGAAGCATGTATCCATCATCTGTGGTTTGATGAACATGATTATCCCAGGTTTGGATCAAGGATAAAATGGAATCCGGCAATAAAAACCCGCCGGGATAAAGAAGCATTGATAAGGGCCGTAACCGAAGGCCGGATTGATGTAATTGCCACCGATCATGCTCCGCACACCGATCAGGAGAAATCAAATTCATATTTCAACAATCCATCCGGCGCTCCTATGGTGCAGCATTCACTGGTTGCAATGATGGAACTTGCAAAAAGAAACCAGATAAAGCCGGAGAAGCTTGTTGAAAAAATGTGCCATGATCCGGCTGTCATATTTAATATAAGCCAGCGCGGTTTCATCAGGGAGGGTTACTATGCCGACCTTGTTTTGATTGACCCGGATTCGCCGTGGACTGTCAAGAAGGAGAACTTGTTGTATAAATGCGGCTGGTCGCCCATGGAAGGACAGACTTTTTCAGCAAAAGTCACCCACACGATAATTAACGGTAATATAGTCTTTAAAAACGGAATTATTGATGAGCAACCCAAAAGCATGCAATTGTTATTTAACAGATAATTGTTGCATCACTGCAACCCAGGCCTGACATGCATAATGGTAAATAAATCTTTGTTGTACCCGGACCGATTAAAAAATCCAAAACCGAAATTCATAACCTTGAATCTCACATGCAAAGAATTGCTCATTTAGTAAAATAGGCTGATGTGATATTCATGAGAGTGAAATACTGAATACGAATACATTGCTGTAGTAAAATAAATTGATAACCATACTTTATTCACACACATGAATCGTCCATGATAATATTTTCAATATCCTCACAAAATAAAATGAATGTCACATCTGATGATTATTGATCAATGAAAAATAAATTGCATGTGAGATCGACGAAGTCAAAATATTGTCATGGTAAGATACATCAGGCCAACTAATTAAATTAAATATTT
>PWPZ01000226.1 GCA_003556985.1 Bacteroidota bacterium | reverse complement strand
TGCCAAATTGATTCTGGCACAGGCCGTAACGCAGGGCCACGAATCGATCCCTCCGGGGCCGAAAAGCACAAAACCCTGCATTTCTGCAGGGTTTCGTGACCCCGGAGGGATTCAAACCCCCGACCTTCAGAACCGGAATCTGACGTTCTATTCAACTGAACTACGGGGCCGGAACATAGTGAAATTTTCCAGCTGCGAATTTATAAATTTTTTATCTCATCTCCTCCGGTAAAAAGATTTTTATTGAATCCTTAATCAATCTTTACCGGTAAGCACAGCAGCATTTGGATAATAACTTAAAACCAGACAGGATATTTTATTTTGACTGATTTTTAATTCAATAGAAAAGAAGTCCCTTAATAAATTCCAAAGATTTTTTAATTTCGCAGGGTCGAATTCTATAACATAACCTCATCGTATATATAATATTATATAATGGAATACAAGTTTACTGAGATTGAAGAAAAATGGCAAAAATATTGGGAAAAAGCCCGGACTTTCAGAGTCGAAACAGATCCTGAAAAACCTAAATACTATGTTCTTGACATGTTTCCGTACCCTTCGGGAGCCGGGTTGCACGTAGGCCACCCACTCGGGTATATAGCTTCAGATATTTACTCCCGTTATAAAAGGCATAAGGGTTACAATGTTTTGCACCCCATGGGATATGATGCATTCGGCCTGCCGGCAGAGCAGTATGCAATCCAGACGGGCCAGCACCCCGCAATTACTACTGAAAACAATATCCGGCGGTACAGGGAACAAATGGATAAAATTGGTTTTTGCTATGACTGGAGCCGTGAAGTCAGGACTTGTGATCCTGATTATTACAAATGGACCCAGTGGGTATTTATCAAGCTTTTCAAACACTGGTTCAATAAAAGTACCGGCAAGGCAGAACCAATTGCCTTACTTATAGAAGAATTTGAAGCATACGGCAATGAAAGGGTCAATGCAGCTTGTGATAAATGTCGGAAGTTCAATGCCTTGGAATGGAAAGCTATGGATGAAAAGGAGCAGCAATCGATTCTCCTTAATTACAGGCTTGCCTACTATGCAGATACCATGGTAAACTGGTGCCCCGCCCTCGGAACGGTACTGGCAAATGACGAGGTTAAAGACGGCTACTCCTTACGGGGTGGTCACCCGGTTGAACAGAAAAAAATGAAACAATGGCTGTTAAGAGTAACTGCCTATGCCGACAGGCTTGTCAACGGCCTTGATGGAGTCGATTGGAGCGATTCCCTTAAGGAGATACAGAAGAACTGGATAGGACGCTCCGAAGGAGCGGTAATAAAATTTAAAATAATTCCGGCCGGTAATGAAACCAATGATAACCCGGCCATTGAGGTATTTACCACCCGCCCCGATACAATATTCGGCTCTACATATATGGTCCTTGCTCCCGAGCATGAACTGGTGCCTCAAATTACCACACCCGAATACCAGCGCCGGGTTGAAGAATACCTGGAACAAGCAAAGAAAAAAACTGAGCGTGAACGAATATCGGATGTTAAAACCGTCTCGGGGCAGTTTACAGGTGCATATGCCAAGCATCCCTTTTCAGGAGATAACTTACCCGTGTGGATAAGCGATTATGTACTTGCCGGTTACGGAACCGGGGCGATCATGGCAGTTCCCGCACACGACAGCCGTGATTATTCCTTCGCCAAACACTTTAACCTGCCTGTAATTGAAGTAGTTTCCGGAGGTGATATATCAACTGGTTCATATGATGCAAAAGAAGGTTTGTTAATAAATTCAGATTTTCTTAACGGAATGGATGTTGAAAGCGCCATAAAAAAAACAATACTTGAACTGGAAAAAAAGGGACAGGGATATAAAAAGGTCAATTACCGGCTGCGCGATGCCATATTCAGCCGCCAGAGGTACTGGGGTGAGCCTTTTCCTGTTTATTATAAAAATGAAATACCCTATGTGCTGGATGAAGAGGAGCTCCCGCTTGTGCTTCCTGAGGTAGATTCTTACCTGCCCACCGAAAAGGGAGAGCCTCCCCTGGGAAGGGCGAAGAACTGGAAAACCTCTGAGGGTTACCCTCTTGAACTGAGTACCATGCCCGGCTTTGCCGGTTCTTCAGCCTATTATATCAGGTACATGGATCCAAAGAACAACAATGAACTGGTATCCAAAGAATCAAACCGCTACTGGGAAAATGTTGATCTCTATATCGGAGGTACCGAACATGCCACAGGTCATCTGATCTACTCCAGGTTCTGGAATAAATTTTTATTTGACATCGGGGTAGTCTGCAAGGATGAGCCGTTTAAAAAGCTTATTAATCAGGGAATGATCCAGGGCCGGTCTAATTTTGTTTACAGGATAAAGAATACCGGCAAATTTGTAAGCTATGGACTAAAGGATAATTACGATGTCACTCCTATCCATGTCGATGTTAACATTGTAAACAATGATATTCTGGATATCGATCTTTTCCGTAAGTGGAATACGGAATACTCTGATGCCGAATTCATCCTTGAAGATGACGGCACATACCGGTGCGGATTTGCCGTTGAGAAGATGTCGAAGTCTCTTTACAATGTTGTCACTCCTGATGACATAATCGAACAATACGGGGCCGATACATTAAGACTTTATGAAATGTTCCTGGGCCCACTTGAGCAATCCAAGCCCTGGGACACCAACGGAATAGACGGTGTCCACAAATTCCTGAGAAAGCTTTGGAAACTGTTCCATCACGAACAAAACGAACCCCAAATATCGGATGAAAAACCTTCACCGGAGGAATTGAGAGTTATTCACAAAACAATCAGGAAAATAGAAGAAGATATTGAAAAGTTCTCTTTCAATACTTCCGTCAGTGCCTTTATGATATGCGTAAATGAACTCACCTCTCTCGGTTGTAATAAAAGGGAGGTACTGGCAGATCTTGTGATACTCCTGTCGCCTTTCGCCCCCCATATCGCCGAAGAACTCTGGCAGATACTCGGAGGGGAAAGTTCAGTGAGCAACGTAAGGTTTCCGGAATATAATGCCAGATTTACCGTAGAAGAGAGTATTCAATATCCCGTATCAATTAACGGAAAGACCAGGATGAAGATTGATTTTCCGGCCGATTTTGATAAAGAGCAAATTGAAAAAGAAATAATGAAAAATGAAACAGTACTCAAATATTTAAAAGAAAAACCCGTTAAAAAGATCATAGTCGTAAAGAGCAGGATCATAAATATTGTAACATAGATGAAAAAACAGTTTCTGGTAACTGGCACCATAAGCCTTTTAATATTGGCCATAATAGTTATTCATTCAAAAACCCGGGAATCATTGAACGATCATTACAACGATGAGCAGGTTATCAGTGAGCAGGTACCTGTTTTTATCCCTGAGCCCCGGCTTGAGTATGGAATAGCCATCGATTCATTCAGGGTTGAAGAGGCGATAGTGCGAAGAAACCAGAATCTTTCGCATATCCTTTCATCCTACAGCATCAGTAATCAGGTAATTCATCAGATTTCCCTTGCACCCCGGGAACTTTTTAATGCCAGGAGGATCAGAGCCGGCAACACTTATAAAATGTTTTTTGAAAATGACACCAGCAACATACCACGGTATTTTGTTTATAAACCTGATCCTGTAAGATATGTGAGAATAGACCTGAATGATACCGTAATGATAGAAAGGGGAGAACGGGAGGTCCGCCAGGAATTTAAAAGCACATATGGAGAGATCAATTCCTCTTTATGGAATTCCCTGGCAGCTATGCAGGCCCCTCCGGTACTCGCACTGGAACTTTCGGAAATTTATGCCTGGAGTGTTGATTTTTTTGGACTGCAGAAGGGAGATCAGTTTAAGCTGTATTACTATGAAAATTATATCGACAGCATCTCTGTCGGGATTGACCGTATCGAAGCAGCATATTTCCGTCACAGGGGAAGGGAAATTTATGCTATTCCATTTGAGCAAGACAGTGTGCTGACCTTTTTTGATCAGGAAGGCAACAGTCTGCGACGTGCATTTTTAAAGGCCCCCCTGCGTTACTCCAGAATAAGTTCGGGCTTTTCTCATTCCAGAATGCATCCCATCCACAGGGTGCGGCGTCCCCATCTCGGAGTGGATTATGCTGCCCCTTCAGGAACACCCATTTATGCCATTGGCGATGGAAGGGTGACACAGGCAAATTATTCCGGAGGGGGAGGAAATACAGTACGTATAAGGCATAACAGTGTATACACTACCGGATATATGCATCTCAGGAATTTTGCTCCCGGTATAAGACCCAATGTCTGGGTGAACCAGGGTGATCTGATCGGATATGTGGGCAGCACAGGCACCTCTACCGGTCCTCATCTGGATTTCAGGGTGTGGAAAAACGGACAGCCGGTAGATCCCCTCAGAGTTGAATCACCACCGGTGGAACCGGTTAGTGAAGAAAACCTTCAGGCCTTCGGACTTGAAAAAGAAAAATGGATGGAAAAGCTTGACCGGTTAGGCATCATTCAATAATAATCTTTCGATTATTCTCGGATACCAGTAATGTTCGAGCTGGTGAATTCGTGCTGCAAGCGATTCCGGATTATCGTCCTTTTTAACTTCACAGGTGTGCTGGAAAACAGAACTCCCCTTGTCATATTCTTCATTTATCATATGAATGGTAATTCCCGAGAAGCGATCACCCGCATCAATTACAGCCTGATGAACACGCATTCCGTACATACCTTTCCCCCCGTATTTGGGCAAAAGTGCAGGATGGATATTAACTATCCTGTCGGGCCACCCCCTTAGTATATTTTCAGGGATCCTCAACAGGAACCCGGCAAGAGCGATAAAATGAATATCATATTTCTTAAGTACAGAGGGAACCCGGTCGGTATTGTCAAGTTCTTGCCTGGAGAATACACAGGCATCGATATTTGCCCTGGCAGCTCGTTCCAGGGCGTAAGCATTTTCCCTGTTGCTAAGAAGGAGTTTGACCGATATTTCAGAATGCCCGGAAAAATAGTCGGCAATCGCCTGAAAATTTGTTCCGGAACCTGAAGCAAAAACGGCAATATTAATCACAAAAGGTATTATTTAATTTAACTATTGTTTAACAATGCTTACCATAACAACATTTATTCTAACTATCGTTCCACATTCCGGCATCAGCGGTGACAATTAAACCGACAGGGCCGCATGTGCCTTTAACATAATTAAGGCCTGTATCTGTTTCTGAATAGCTGACATTAGTGTTCCATGTGTCTTTAATCTGAGCAAAAATTAGTGACAGAAATGATGCTGCTTCCAGAAACAGTTATTATCAAATGCTTAAAAATTTTGATCTATTCTGAAAAATTCGTCCGAAATAAAATTTCGTTCGAATTATAATATAGTAAATATCTATCTATTAGAGTCATCTTACAAAAACCGGTCAAAAAATGACAAAAAATGTTTGTTAATATTGCCAGAATATCTTTCTTTGCAAAGTTAAAATTTTATTACTAATTAAAACTTATATGTTATGTCAGACATTGCATCAAGAGTAAAAGCAATCATTGTTGATAAGCTTGGAGTTGATGAAAGCGAAGTTACACCTGAAGCCAGCTTTACAAACGATTTGGGTGCAGACTCCCTGGATACGGTTGAGTTAATTATGGAATTTGAAAAAGAATTCAACATGTCTATTCCTGACGACAAAGCTGAGCAAATAAGCACTGTTGGAGAAGCCGTAAAGTTTCTTGAGGAAAACACAAAGTAATTAATCATCACAAGATTTTTAAATAATTAAATATGGAATTGAAACGGGTAGTTATAACAGGTCTTGGAGCAATTACACCTTTAGGTAACAATACAAATGAATTATGGGAAAATCTGAAAAATGGAGTAAGTGGTTCAGACCTGATAACTCGTTTCGATACAGAAAAGTTCAAAACCAAGTTTGCCTGTGAAGTTAAAAACTATGAGGTAAGCCAGCATTTTGAAAGGAAAGAAGCCAGGAAACTTGACATCTACGCTCAATTTGCCTTAATTGCCACCGATGAGGCAATTAAGGATTCCCGGCTTGACCTTTCAGATATTGATAAGGAAAAGGCCGGAGTTATTTGGGCTTCGGGGATTGGCGGACTACAGACTTTTTTCGAGGAAATTCGTGGTTTTGCCAAAGGTGATGATACGCCACGTTTCAGTCCGTTTTTTATTCCCAAGATGATCTCCGACATCGCAGCGGGTCATATTTCCATCAAATATGGCTTCAGGGGGCCCAACTTCAGTACCGTTTCGGCTTGCGCATCTTCAACAAATGCACTTATAGATGCCCTTACCTATATAAGACTTGGCAAAGCAAAAATTTTTATCACCGGTGGTTCGGAAGCTGCCATCAATGAAGCCGGTGTGGGAGGATTTAATGCCATGCAGGCCCTCTCGACCAATAACGATGAATACAAAACAGCGTCCCGTCCGTTTGATGTTACGAGAGACGGGTTTGTAATGGGCGAGGGAGGCTGTGCCCTGATACTGGAAGAATATGAACATGCGGTTCAGCGCGGAGCAACTATCTATGCCGAAATAGCAGGAGGAGGAATGAGTGCGGATGCCCACCACCTTACTGCACCCCATCCGGAAGGGCAGGGCGCAGCCCTGGTAATGAAAAACGCTTTGGAGGATGCAGGGTTAAAGCCCGAAGATGTCGATTACATTAATGTTCATGGCACGGCAACCCCTCTTGGCGACATAGCCGAAATCAAGGGAATCAAGACAGTATTTGGCGAACATGCCTATAAACTGAATATCAGCGCAACAAAATCGATGACAGGCCATTTGCTTGGAGCCGCAGGTGCAGTGGAAGCAATTGCAGCAATTTTGGCTATAAAGCATAATACAGTTCCTCCCACCATAAATTTTGCCAACGAAGATCCTGATATCGACTATAATATGAATTATACCTTTAACAAAGCACAAAGCAGGAATGTAAATACAGCTTTAAGCAACACCTTTGGCTTTGGAGGACATAATTCATCGGTGATTTTTAAAACCATCCAATAGTTCTTCGTGTTCAACACACTATTTAATTTTATAAAGATTCGGACCTTCCGGAAATCCCGCATTAACATGAAGATTTTCATGCTGACGGGATTCATTCCGGGTAATGCCGAACTTTACCGCTGCGCACTTACTCATAAATCTCTTGTCAGCTTATCCGCAGAGAACCTGAACTTTAATAATGAAAGGCTGGAATATCTGGGTGATGCAATATTAAGCGCTGTTATTGCCGATTATCTTTTCTCCAGATATCCTGAATGTAATGAGGGCTTTCTGACCAAAATGAGAGCCAGGCTGGTAAGCCGGGAGAATTTGAACAGGATTGCACTGAAGATGGGTTTTGATAAAATGATCATTTTGCCCGGGAAATCAGTTCCCACTAAAAAACATATTTACGGAAATGCCCTGGAAGCTTTTATCGGAGCAATTTTTGTAGACAGGGGTTTTAACGGGGCAAAGCGATTTATAATCGACAAAATTCTTCACACTTTCCTTAACCTTGATGAGCTGGAATGCGAAGATATGGACTACAAGAGCCGGATCATCCAATGGGGGCAGAAAAACAAAAAGGAAATCAGCTTTGAAAGTTATGAAATGACCGACGATGCTAACCTTCAGCCTGCCTTTGCCTCTACCATACAAATCATGAATACAATTGCAGGGAAAGGCAGGGGTGCCACAAAAAAGGAGGCTCAACAACATGCTGCCAGACAGGCATTAAATAATCTTCCCTGCTGACTACTCTTTTTAACCCTGATAAAACAGGTTAATTTTAAATTAATCACAGCATAAGTAATTCATGTACAGGATTTAAAAACGGATTTACCCCCTGTTTTATTTATCATTTTTCTTCATAGGTCAACGAAGCCGCAGCCTTTTCACTAAGCGCAGATTCACCCGGAAAAATCCAACCCTTATTTCAAATTTATAAACCTCAATTTCAGGAAGGAATCATTACATTGAAATAGTTTTCCAGTTCCTGAAGTGTTTCCTCATTGGTTTTTATGTCTTTAATGATATTGCCGTTATCCAGCAACAAAATGCGGCTGCAGATCTCCGTTACATGATTCAGGTCGTGGCTGGATATAATAATGGTGACACCCTCCCGGTGAAGCTTCATGAGTTTTGCTTTCAGCCATGACCGGGATCCCGGATCAAGGTTGGAAAAAGGTTCATCAAGTATCACTATTCGAGGATCAGGGAGCAATGCAGCAAGTATTCCAATTTTGTTCTTATTTCCGGCCGAAAGCTCCCTGATATATTTTGTTGATCCGATATTTTCCATGTAAAACCCTGAATTCTGATCTAAAAATTCCATGATATCGGAACGGTTTTTTCCATGCAGTCTGCCGATAAACCCAAGGAATTCCATGGGAGTAAGAAATGGAATTAGAAAGCTTTCATTCAGATATGATCCTGTATAGCTCTTCCAGTCATCGCCATCGGAAACCATTATTCCCCTTGATGATACCGATCCGGTTGTTGGCTGGATCAGATCGAGCCCGAGGCTCAGCAGGGTAGTTTTACCGGCCCCGTTATTTCCCACCAGTCCGACAAGTTCTTTTTCTGAAATTACCAGATCAGGGATTGACAGGGAGAATTTGGCGCCATAAACTTTCTTAATGTTATTGAATTCTATCATGATAGTTTAAATGTTTGGTTTTTTAGTAAAAAAACACCCGAATTATTCAGACGTTGTAAAGCAGTCCTGATCAATACTGAAAAAACGATTATTTACCAGGTGCAAGGCTGTCTTACCCTGGTGATTCAGTTTATTTTCCTGAATCCTGAGGCCATTGTATATTTTCTTGATAAAAAAAGATTAACCACCATCTGCAGCAGGTACCTTGAGAAGATAATCCCGATCAAACCAAGTATGCCCAGGCCCGGTATAGTGTAATGTCTGATACCCAGGATCAGGAATATTATATGAATGCCAATGGGTATACCAATTAGGGGAATTATCATTAAAAACTGGATGGCACCAGTTCCCTGATAATTCATAAACTGGCTTTTCCCCAAATCGATACTCGTGGAATTATTGGTACAAAGAAATAACAACAGAATTGATGAAACGCCGGCATTGTATAATAGCATCGACAGATTGACAAAAAATATTTTAGGGGAGATAAGTATATAGGGTAAGGTTAGCAGAAAACCGATTATACCGGCCGCTGCAAAAAAAAGGTATTTCGACCTTATATAATGATATGCCGATATCTTGTTTGCCAGGTAACTATCGAAATAAGTACCTTCCCATGAAAAAAGGAATTGCCCGTAATTCAGTGCAAAAGCAAAGGTCAGCAGAAATCCTCCCATCAATAGCTTAATAATATTATCCAAATCATCATACAAAAGCAATCCGTACCCCAGGAATATCAGGCTGAAGATCATCACCGACCGGGGGCGCTTATTACGGAGGATCATCTTTAGTTCGATGCCAAGGAGTTCACCTGTCTCGCCATACCTGCTCAGAAATGAAAAACCGCCGGTTATTGTGCGCGAACCCGGTGCTTCTTCAGGATAGTAATTCTTTTTCATTGTACTATAGGCCAGCCTATAGGCAAGTATTACCATTGAAACCGGCAATATGACAAGCGGAGGATTACCGGCAATATACATAGTGAACTTTGCAAACCATGGTGAGAACTGAAATATCTCCTGCAAATCCAGAAACAACAGGGTTCCGGTTATAAAAAACAAAAGGAGTATCAATACCGGTTTCTTAATGAAATATTTTTTTATCGAAAAATTCAGGAAATTATTGACACCAATAAAGCAGACAAGGGTAATGATCCACGCAAGGCTGAAAAATGCAGGTTTGCCGGCACAAACGACCATGATGAAAAAGGGCATGATAAGAAAAAAGGGAAGAAGATTAAAAAAACTGAAAACACTCCTGATAAGGGGATAATGCAGCAGCTTCATCCTGCTTACCGGGAGGGTGCGGTAAGGCTGGATTGACATGGCAGGCAGCTTCTGAATAAGAAAACGGCTGATAAGATCAAACACAAAGAAATAAAAAAGCAGTCCCGTAAACACTTCAGTGGCATCAAGGTCACTATAAAACTCCGCTATTATCCGGATTGCTGCTAAGCCTGCAGACAGGGCCATTATAAAGAGCCAAAAGCCCACGAAACCCAATAATATGTTTAAAAGAATGTTTTTTGTCCAGAAAGGCGAACGAAGCTTTTCCTTTCGCTGATGGGTCAATAACTGGTGCATTTATGAGATTTTCAGGTTCTGTTTTTCAACCCTTCATTATCTTCCCCTCATATAAACATACAATATATGTAAAATATCCTTTTGGACCACCCCTTAACGGGGAAATATTTTCCAAGCCCTATTTGGCCTCCAGGTCATGATCACCACCCAAAATCCCTGATATTTAAGATAAGCCTGGTGCATACCCGATATCTTTAGTACGCAGTTGCGATTTCATAACCGGCTGTCGAACGACTAATTGTTTTTTTTTAATATATTGCAGTGACTTGCAAAAGGAGACACCACTATAATTTACATATGAAAAAAAAGATCCATAAGCTGAAGGGCACCGGAAAGAATCACTACAGGCTCATGGGCATTTCTTCCCATGAAAATGATTACCGGCTGAGCTGGGCCATAAACAGCAATCTGGGATTTAATTTCCGCAAAGCCGATAACCTTGTACTTTATAGTAACGACAAAACAGAGTCACTCGAATTTTCAGTTTTTCAATTTATCGATAATGAAAGGGCGCTGAGAATGAACCTGATCTCCAACAGATGCCCTGATGGGTTTCTTATAAAAGAAATGAGGAATATCGATTTTTTCCTGCAGGTATTCGGAGATGCTACCACTTCATTTATTACCAGTATAAGTCAAAATCTGAAATCAATAGATTTAGTCCTGGCAGTATTTGAAATACCCCCGAAAAATCAAAGGTATTTCAGCAATCTCCCTCCGGAGTGATACGTTACAATCTTTTTTGTATCCGTTCCGTTATAGATAATCAGGATAACCATACTGTAAAAAACCAGTTGTTGTTCAACAACAAGAAAATCAAGGATGCTTTTACGTGTTAGAGACGCCCGTTAAAAAGTGTTAAAGAATAATATATGAACTTTTTGCTGTTTATATTTGTATTTACAAGAAAAAATTACTGAAGGATGAGCAGACAAACCTTATGGGTATTGATCGGGGTTATGGCTTTAGCAACTGGTGGACTCATTATTGTTCAGAGCTATTGGATCAACAACGCCGTATCAGTGAAGGAACAGCAATTCAGGTTTCTGGCATTCCGTACGTTGGGTACGGTTACG
>PWPZ01000234.1 GCA_003556985.1 Bacteroidota bacterium | reverse complement strand
GAAAGTTACATTTTTAGGAACGGGCACTTCGCAGGGGGTTCCGGTTATTGCCTGCAGATGCCCCGTATGCCGGTCGGCCGACACCCGCGACAAAAGGCTGCGAACATCGGCAATGATCGAAACAGCCGGGAAAGTCATTGTGATAGATACCGGACCCGATTTCAGGCAGCAGATGTTGAGAGCGAGAGTTGACCAACTCGATGCAATACTATATACCCATGATCATAAAGATCATATTGCCGGACTGGATGATGTAAGGGCTTTTAATTTTATTCACCAGCGTGCTGTCGACGTGTATCTGGAAGAACGCGTTGTACCTTCTATTAAAAGGGAATTCAGTTACATTTTTGCTGAAAATAAATATCCTGGCATACCACAGATCAATTTGAATACAATTGATGATTTTGCTTTTTCCGCAAGTGATATTGGCGTTATTCCGATAAGAGCTTTTCACTACAGGTTGCCGGTAATTGGGTTCAGGATCGGTGATTTCACCTACATTACCGATGCAAATTACATACCCGAAGAAGAAAAGGAAAAGATAGCAGGGAGCCGGTATCTGGTTATCAGCGCACTGAGAAAGCAGAAGCATATTTCTCACTTTTCTTTGCCTGAAGCTGTGAAGCTGATCAACGAATTCGGCCCCCGGAGAGGATACATTACCCATATCAGTCACCAGATGGGCCTGCACCGTGAAGTGCAAAAGGAACTGCCTCCCAATATTAAGCTTGCATACGACGGACTGACGGTTGATATTTGATCTGCTTCTGAAAAACCCCGTATTGCTTCTGATCAGGCAATTCATCAAAACTGGCTCATCCGCAAGCAGCTTTAAACAGCAAGCATTCCCGCAGACCATCATTAGAGATTCGTTAACATCTCATATCATCAGTGTTTCTTGATTCTCCAAAGCTCTATACATTAGTATTTATGATTCATAAGTCTTATCTTATCAGCTGAAGTTCTGATTCAAAGTTCTTATCTCACCGACAGCAGTAATAATTCTGGAAATTCATATGCACCAGTGGTTTTAACCGTGTTCATTTGACTCCGGCAGATTTATTTTTTATCTTAAAGCGTTGAAAAGCTTTAAAAGTGACGAATATCATTAAAACTTTCGCAAGAAAAAGTCAAATTTACATAACTTTACAAACCAGAGAATTATTCTAACCAAACCCCTGTTATACAATGAATTTACTTGACCGGATAAAATCTAAAGCCCGACAGAATGAAATGCGGATAGTTTTGCCGGAAGGGACCGAAGAAAGAACCCTTCAGGCCGCCGATATACTTATAAAAGAAAAAATCGCACATATAATACTTCTGGGTAATCCTGAAGAAATATTATCCGGGGCCGGGAAATTCAATCTGTCCAATATTGAAAAGGCAACAATTATAGATCCCCGAAACCACCCTGATATTGACCGATATGTTGATATGATGGTCGAGCTCAGGAAGCATAAGGGACTGACACATGAAGAGGCGGGAAAACTCATCAGAGATCCTTTATACCTTGCAACACTGATGATCAAAGCCGGTGATGCCGACGGTGAAGTTGCGGGAGCAATGAACTCCACAGGTGATGTGCTCCGACCGGCCTTTCAGTTTGTGAAAACCCGTCCCGGAATAAGTGTTGTATCGGGAGCATTTATAATGATACTGAACGACAGGGAATATGGCGAAGACGGTGTACTGGTGTTTGCAGATTGCGCCGTCCATCCCGATCCCACGGAATCGGAGCTTGCCGAAATAGCCGTAGCCACAGCAGGAACTACCAGGGCTATTGCCGGCTTTGAACCCAGGGTTGCAATGTTAAGTTTCAGCACGAAAGGCAGCGCAAGCCATCCTATGGTTGACAAGGTAATAAATGCAACCCGCATAGCCAGGGAAATGGCCCCTGATTTGCAAATAGACGGAGAGCTTCAGGCGGATGCGGCAATAGTTGAAAAAATAGGGCAGAGCAAGGCCCCCGGCAGCAGCATTGCAGGCAACGCCAACGTCCTGGTATTTCCCACCCTGGAATGTGGTAACATAGCCTATAAGCTGGTACAACGCCTGGCCCGTGCAGAAGCCGTCGGACCGGTACTGCAGGGAATGGCAGCGCCCATAAATGATCTGTCAAGGGGGTGCTCGGTTAGTGACATTGTTAATCTTGTGGCAATCACCGCAACCCAGGCTTCGGACAAATAAAGGTAAAATTTAACGAAAACTTTAAAAATGGCTAAAACAGAAACTGAACCAATTGAAAAATATGGTTTAAGCAAAAAAGACAGGCCCAAAACACTTTTCTCCAAGGTTGGAATAGTGGGTTGCGGAAGCATTGGCCAGTCAATCGCCCGGATAATAAGCTGTCGCGGCATTGAGGTTGTGTTCATCGAATTATCGGAAGAGCTTATCGATTCGGCAACTCAGTCAATCGAGAATCAGCTTGACCGCATGATACAGCGCTGGGGGATGACTCCGGGCGAAAAAAGAAGTACCATGTCGAGGATCAGGGGAACACTCGATTATAAAGACCTGGCGGATTGTGATCTGGTTATTGAGGCAATTCTTTCAAAAACCCGGGAGAATAGTGTTGGAGTGAGAAAAGAGGTATTTAAGCTGATCGAACAACATGTCAGTCCGGAAGCCATCATAGCTACAAACTCCACAACTCTTGTAATAACCGAACTTGCAGCAGAACTTTCCCATAAGGAACGGTGCGTCAGCCTGCATTTTTCATCTACCTCGCCCGACTCTCGAATACTTGAAGTTGCTAAGGGACTGCATACTTCTGAAGAAGTTTATAATAAAGTTCTTACTTTCGGACGGCTTCTCAGCAAGGTCGTTATACCGGTTGAT
>PWPZ01000171.1 GCA_003556985.1 Bacteroidota bacterium | reverse complement strand
TCTTGGACACTCTTTCTGTTCAACAAACCGAATATTTGGATACAAATCTTATACCAAACCAAACCTATCATTATCGTTTTCGGATAGTGACCATTCGCGAAATGAACAATTTGCCGTCGGCAGTAGCCAGTGCCTCCTTCAGAAATACCGAAATCCCGCCGTCAACACCGTCCGGGCTGCGGGCGGTTCAGGAGGGGGATGGCATCCGCCTGCACTGGGACTCTGTTGAGGAACCGGACCTGTTTGGCTATTATGTATACCGGGGAACCAGCCGCCACGATTCGATGGCGGTAGTCTCCCGGGCAATTCGCGATACTACCACATTCCTCGACCGTTCTGAAGAACTTCACGGCCGAACCAATTACGTGTACGCCGTACGTGCTGTGAATATGAGTGACATGGAAAGTGAGCTTTCAAACATGGTGGTTGCCCGGCCCGACCGCCTGGTTCGTCCGCCTGCCCCGATGGGTATTGCAGGATATGCCGAACAGAACAAAATCCGGATATCCTGGAGGAATGAACAACGCCGGGATGAGGCCATAGCCGGATATCATCTTTACAGAAGTACTTCACAGCCTGGATCATACCCTGAAGGTGAGGGTGCATCTGTTCAGGCAGAACGAATCGGTTTTGAACGCGTAAACAACGAAATGTTAACAACAATGAGTTTTGAGGACATCGATGTAGAGTCCGGTAAAACGTATTATTACGCTCTCTCAACGGAAGATCAATTTGGTGTGGAAAGTACTCTCTCAGAGACAAGCCGGTTCAGTACCGATACAGCTACACTTCTTCCGCCATCTCAGGTAAGTGCGAGAATCGTTACAGATGGTGTGGAAATCCGTTGGAACCGGACAATGCAGGAAAATGTAGAAAGATTTCAAATTTACAGGAGAGAACGGGGGCAGGTTAACCCGGTTCTGATTGGTACTGTTTCTTCCGAAACTACCCGGTTTACAGATGAGGAAGTGGCTGAAGGGACATTGTACTGGTATTCTGTGTCTTTGGTTCGCGCTGACCAAGAAAGTGACCTAGGGCAAGAACAATCTGTGGCTGTTCGTTAAACCGGATAAAGTTTAAGAGTATTCATCAAAATCAGTTTATATGTGAAATGAAAATAGAAATGCCTTCTTCTTTTTATTCCAAAACTCCAACTAAACTCATATTTCTGTTGTTGATAGTATTTATAGCAGAGGGGGCGGTGTTAGCTCAGTCTACACTAAACATTTCTATATCAGGTATACCCTCTGTTTTGCCAAGTCCCTATTTAAGTGATTTTGAACAGAATGTACTAAATGGGACGTTTCAGGTTCATCTAAATAATGAAAGTATTTCTCCGGTAAACATTCGCCTGGAGGTTGTTGTTTTAAAAGATGGAAATGAAATAATAAAAGAAATATCATTACCTGCGGAATTTGAGCCGGGAATGAATGTTTTGACACCATTACCAGATTACATCGAATTTTCTAAAACCACAAACCAGTTGCTAAACGCCCTGCCTGCTGAAATGGAACAGAGCATTATACAGGCAGGTGTATTTCCTGAAGGTAATTATACAATCAGAATGCAAGTTTTTGAAGTTGGGTCAAATGTTGCAGAAGGGCCGGCCGGCAATGCCAATTTCACGGTTAACTATCCTCAGCCGGCAACGCTCATTACTCCTGCGGACAATTCTTCTGTTCAAGTTACTTACCCGGTTTTTTCCTGGAATCCGGTAAATGTACCGGATGGCAGGTCTCTTAAATACCATTTTTTGCTTGTAGAAATGAATGAAGGCCAAAACCCCGGTGATGCTCTCGCAAGCAACCCGGAACATGAGTCTGTTATTTTGACGGGTAATACATCACTACCATATACAGAAGAATACTCATCACTCAAGCCAAACAGCCAATATGCATGGCAAGTTACCACCCAGGATTCAGACGGTGAACTTCCTTTTCAAAACGAAGGCAAAAGTGAAGTTTTCACCTTTATTTATAAGGAAAGTGATGAGAAAGACATCACAGAAGCTGAGGAGGATGATCCCGTTGGAATTCAAAATAGAGAGGTCTCGGTTGTGTTGCCGGATCTTGAGATTACCGATGCACAGACCCCGGAATCGGTTACTCCCGGTGCGCAGGTACAGGTGCCGGCGACGGTGACCAACACCGGGGATGTGGCGGCCAGCCCGACGGATGTGATTCTGGAGATTGTTGGAGGCCGCTCGGGAAATACGTTTACCTTGGGGAGTGATTCGTTGCAGGTGGATTTGCAGCCCGGGGAGTCCTCATCCGTGGAGTTTGAAGTTGAAGTGATGTCTACCCAGTGGGGTGGGCCGGTTGGAAATTATAATTTTGTTTTTATTACCTATTGAGATTAGAAATTTTTCATATGATATCAAATTAAATCAAACAACATGAAAGTGTAGATTGGTTTATTCATACATAAGTAGATTGGTTTATTCATACATAAGTAGATTGGTTTATTCATACATAAGAAGTGAACTATACCAACCAATATATTCATCATAATCGCCACCTGATTGTTCGTACATTCGAATTAAACGGCGGATCTGATTGACATGATCGTTGTTAAAATCAGGTGCTCTTTCTTCATAAATGGGTACTTGGCGTTCATAATATTGCCGGGCCATTTCTTCTTCACCTAAAAAACGATAACAAGCTGCAAGGGCACCATAAACATAGGCCGTCCAGATATGATCTGTACCGATAGCTTTTTGATAGATCTCAAGGTTTTTTCGAAATAACTCTTCCGCTGCTTCATAATTTCCTTGATTAACATGATATGCACCGTAAGCACCGTAAGCACTTCCGGTTCTCCAATGATCAGGCCCGTAACTGTTTTTCGA
>PWPZ01000051.1 GCA_003556985.1 Bacteroidota bacterium | reverse complement strand
TTTCCGATTTGGTGCCCGATGTATAACCAACTACCTGGGTATTGAGCCGCGTGGCAATTTTTTTCTCTATTCCGTCGAATGCGCCACCGCAAATGAAAAGTATATTCTTGGTATTAACGGGGATCATCTTCTGGTCGGGATGCTTTCTGCCCCCCTGCGGAGGAACATTCACTACCGAGCCCTCCAGCAGCTTCAGCAGGCCCTGCTGAACTCCTTCACCGCTAACATCGCGGGTAATGGATGGGTTGTCACTTTTCCTTGCGATCTTATCGAGCTCATCTATGAAAACAATCCCCATCTCGGCCGATTCTACATTATAATCGGCCACCTGGAGCAGCCTGGTAAGGATGCTTTCAATATCTTCTCCCACATATCCCGCTTCGGTAAGTACCGTTGCATCAACAATTGTGAAGGGCACATGAAGCATTTTGGCGATAGTTCTGGCCAGAAGCGTTTTGCCTGTACCCGTTTCACCCACCATGATAATGTTCGATTTTTCTATCTCCACCTCCTGTTCTTCCCTGAGGGTTGACTGGGTCAGTCTTTTGTAATGGTTATATACCGATACCGAAATAAATTTCTTTGCATCTTCCTGTCCGATAACGTACTGATCAAGAAATTCCTTTATTTCCAGTGGCTTGAGAAGCTTAAGATGCTTGAGGTCCAGATCTGACTTTGATTTGACCTCTTCCTTTACTATCCCATAGGCCTGTTCGGCGCAGCTATCGCATATATGCCCGGATACCCCGGCAATAAGGAGATTGGTTTCTTTTTTGTTCCTGCCGCAGAAGGAACACTTCTCCGTTTTTTTATCGTTTGAATAAACCATAGTATTATCTGATTATTTCATCTGTTTCCGCCAGGCGTTTTTTGATCATCCTGTCTGCCAAAGCACTGCCGGATCCTGCTGACTTTTATTAATCTAAACGTAAAACTAATTCATTTTATATGAATTTGAAAATTTTTTTTCACCTGATATTCTGCCGGGGTCGCTGTTTTTGCAAAAATATCCTGACCCCGGGTCATCATGATGCAACAATATGCAAAAAACCGCATCTGATGATGCGGCCTGAGAATTTTGAAAAAACCGGTAATTCCGGTAAGCGGACATTTATATAATTGCCGGTCCGGAAAAAGGTGATCAGGATTTTTTTTGTCTTACCAGCACCTCGTCAATCATCCCATATTCTTTTGCTTCACTGGAGGTCATCCAGTAGTCACGGTCAGAATCTTTTTCAACCTTTTCATAGGGCATTCCGGTATGCTCTGAAATTATCTCATATAACTCTCTTTTGAGTTTCTGGATCTCTCTTACGGTTATTTCAATATCTGAAACCTGGCCCTGAGCGCCGCCCATGGGCTGATGTATCATCATGCGGGAGTGGCTCAGTCCCGAACGTTTTCCTTTTGCTCCTGCCGCCAGAAGAATGGCCGACATCGAAGCAGCCATCCCGGTGCAGATTGTAGATACTTCCGCCTTGATGTACTGCATGGTGTCATAAATACCCAGTCCTGCATGAACCGATCCGCCCGGGCTGTTAATGTATATCTGTATATCCTTTGTAGGGTCGCTTGACTCAAGGTAAAGAAGCTGGGCCTGCACAATATTTGCAACGTAGTCGTCAATGGCCAGGCCAAGGAATATTATCCGGTCCATCATCAGTCGTGAGAAAACATCCATCGAAGCGATGTTCAGCTGACGCTCCTCAATGATGGTAGGCGATATGTATGAATTTAGCAGTGACTGGTAACTGTCGATCCTTGCGCCACTCATACCCATGTGACCGGTTGCATACTTGCGGAAGTCATTTTTCTTGTCCATTTCAGTATAATAATTTTGTTATGTTAAAAATAATCCGGTGAAAGAGAAAATGAAAATTGGATTGCCGGATGATACTTCTGTAAATTTAGCAAACAAATTTCAGAATCAGATCAATATTTACACATCTTTTCAAAAGGGGGTTTTCATCCGAAAAAGCGCCGCGATTCAACCTGTGAGACAATACTGTATTTTCCGGGACAAAATTTTGTCTTCTTGTTTCTTAAAGGATAACCGGACAGGATTGCTGGATATAACCTGTTGGGTGAAATGACCAAAAAAAGAATTTATTGCTCCTCAAATAATTTTGTAAACTCTTCTTCCCTGACTTTCTTTTCTTTCAGGGTTGCTGTTTCCTTTGCTTTGGCCGTAATTTTTTCCTGGAATTTCTGTTCATAGAGCCTTCTCCTGTCCTGATCCTTCTTCAGCATTTCCTGTGCATAATTGTTCAGGTGTTCCTCAGGTACATTTGCCATGCCATATTGCTGGAATTGCATCATTACCTGCTGCTTTGCCAGTTCCTGAACCTCTTCCGGCTCAACATTCAGTTCGAAATGTTTGATCAGGGCATCCTGGATAAGCTGCCATTTGAGGTCATCCTTTACTTTTGAGAAATCCTTTTCCAGCTCCTCTTCGGTAACTTTTCCCTTATTGGATTCAAGCAGCCATCGTTTAATAAATTCTTCCGGAAGCTCAGCACTGACCTTTTCCAGCATCATTTTCCGTAAATCCATAAACAGCTTGTAATCGCTGTTTTGCGCATAAGCTTTTTCTATCTCTTCCCTGAGCCTGTTCCTGAACTCCTCTTCTGAAGTGATCTCTCCCTCGCCAAATGCCTTGTCGAAAAGCTCCTGGTTCAGCTCCGCCTTTTTCCAGTGTGATATCTCCTCGATGGAAAGCTGAAAATGCATTGATTCCTCATTAACTTTTTCCTTGTCAATGTTGAGCAACTGTGAAAGCTCGGTTTCATTGGGTAGGGCTTTTTTCAGATCCAGTTGCAAAACATCGCCAACCTTTGAACCGGTAAGCTGTTTTTTAATCTCTTCATCCTTTATGACCTTCATGGAAAGTGATGCATCTTCAACAAAGATTCCCTCTTCCAAAATTTCTCCTTCGGGGGTAAGCTGGCTGAGGACTCCCTTTATCACATCTTCTTCTCCGGCTTCTTCTGCCTTTATCATTTCACCGTAACGGTTTGCATAGCTTTCGGCATGTTTGTCAATAAGCTCTTTATCTGCATCTATAACATAATAGGTGAGCTTATCCTTATCGGTAATGGCAACTTCCAGGTCGGGAGCGATTCCAATATCGAATGCAAATTCAAAATTTTCCTGGGTGTCGAAGTCTATATCTTTCTGATGTTCTTTGCTGCTTAGCGGTTCTCCGAGGATGTTCAGCTTCTCTTCATCGATGAATTTGGAAAGCGATTCGGAAACAAGCCTGTTGATCTCTTCAAGAAGAACGGGTTTGTAGTACATACGCTTAATCATTCCCATGGGTACCATTCCCGGTCTGAACCCGGGCATATTGGCCTGTTTCTTATAATCCTTCAGCTTATTGTTTACCTGTGTATCATAATCGGGTTTTTCCACCACAATCGTGATAACTGCATTAAGATCGTCCTTGTTTTCTTTTGTAACCTGCATTTCAGAGTGTTTTAATTGATTATTGATCAGGGCTCACGGGTTTCCCGTGGCCTTCTCCGGAGGTAGCTGTATTTTGCGGGTACGGGGCGTTGCCTCGCCCTGCCGCCCGCCGGTGCGGCTGATGCGGTTAAAGTTCAAATTGCTTCTTTCCGGCAGTTCCGCATAAACAGACTGATTTGTATACAGCGGCTTTTATCCGGATAAAAAACCGTCAATCCAACGATGTTTGAAAAGTTGTTTGACGGCTTTTTGTCGGTGCGGATGAAGGGACTCGAACCCCCACGCCTTGCGGCACTAGATCCTAAGTCTAGCGCGTCTACCAATTCCGCCACATCCGCAAAAAATCAGGCGCAAAGGTATTTAAAAAAAATTACAAATTAGAATTTTAACCATAAAAACAATCATGTCTGAAACCGATTTCTTCAATTAGTCATCACCTGACCGTTTTATTATCTTTGCGGGCTAATCAATTGTGCAATGTATGATTACCTGGTCAGAGCGTTTTCCGTATGGTTCATAGGGTTTTTTCCCTGGGCCGAAATATATGTGGCAGTGCCCGCTGGTATTGGCATGGGACTTGATTTCTTTTCCGTGATATTCTGGAGTGTTTTTGGCAATTATGTGCCTGCAGTTCTCATTGCAAGGTCATTTGATGTCATTATCCGATACCCCGCAGCCGACCGTTTGCTGAAAAAGTTTGTCTCGGCAAGGGCAAAAACAAAAATTGAGCGGCACGGAGTCTGGGCCACCCTGCTGCTCACTCCCTGGCTTGGTGTGTGGGCCATGGCCGTAACGGTGAAGATGTTCGGCATGAAAAGCGGGCGGTTTTTATGGGCTTCTTTTGTAAGCATATTAATATATGCCATTGTTCTGGCATTTTTGATCCGGCAGGGACTGGAATTTTTTTCCTGATATTTGAACTCATCACACGCCATCAGCATAATTCTGATTTGTAGTCCAGCCCGTGATTTATATCTGTAAGTCCGGGCTTTGCAAGGGGTATCAGTTTTTTGAAAATCTCTTTTTCATTATTGAGAGCCATGACTGCGGCGGGCGGAAAATTTTCTGGCGGTACTTTACCGGCGACCGGAATACCGTATCAACGGATAAGTGAAAAGTTTTCACCCAGGTAAAGCTTTCTAACCTGCTCGTCTTCGGCAAGATCTTCGGCGCTTCCGGATTTGAGTATTTTCCCTTCAAACAAAAGATATGCCCTGTCGGTTATGGTGAGGGTTTCATGTACGTTATGGTCGGTTATCAGAATACCTATGTTTTTTCTCTTTAGCTGGAGAACGATTTGCTGGATATCATCCACTGCAATGGGGTCGACACCTGCAAAGGGTTCATCCAGCAAAATGAAGTTGGGTTTGAGTGCCAGCGACCTGGCTATTTCGGTTCTGCGCCTCTCTCCGCCAGATAGTTGTATTCCGAGGCTTTTACGTATGTGGTGCAATCCGAATTCTTCCAAAAGAACCTCCAGGCGTTCCTTTTGTTCAGCCTTCGGTATGTCCGACATCTCCAGAACGGCGCTGATATTGTCTTCCACCGAAAGCTTTCGGAATACTGATGCTTCCTGGGCAAGGTATCCGATGCCCATTTTAGCCCTTTTGTAGACGGGTTCTTTCGTTATGTTGGTATCATTTAAGAATATTGCCCCTTCATTAGGAGTAATCAGTCCGACGATCATATAAAAAGAAGTGGTTTTCCCTGCCCCGTTTGGTCCCAGCAGCCCTACAACTTCTCCCTGTTCGACATCTATGGATACATGATCAACAACCGTACGTTTCCGGTATCTTTTAACCAGATCGCTGGTGCTGAGCAACATTTTATTTTCGTTCATTGGAATTGTTTATTGCAATTATGTACCGGATGTCCTGCAAAAATTATGCCTGCCCTCTTTGTGCCTCAAGCTGCTCCTTCCTTATTATTCTTTTTGATATCCTGATCCCTATTTCATAGAGGAACATCAGTGGAAAAGCAACCAGTATCTGGCTGAAAACATCCGGGGGGGTAATTATAGCGGAAAGTGCAAGAACTATCACCAGTGAGTGCCTGCGGTATTTCTTCAGGAATTCGGGGGTTACCAGGCCGATTTTTGTCAAAAAAAAGATCAGCACGGGCAGCTCAAACAAAAGTCCGGCGGCAAGGGCAATGGCACTTACAGTTTGAATATACGACATCAGGTTAATCTGGTTGGTCACTTCTGCACTCACCTGGTAGCTGCCCAGAAAATGGACAGAAAGGGGTATTATTACAAAATATGCAAAAAGTACTCCTAAAATAAACAGGAATGAGATGTAGAATACGGCTCCTTTGGCATAAAGTTTTTCTGTATCGTATAACGCCGGACCGATGAAGCGCCACATTTCAAAAATCAGATAGGGAAACGAGAAAATCAGTCCGATGATCATTGAAACCATTATATGGGTGGTAAACTGACCGGCCATATTTATATTGATCAGCTGAAAAGGTTCTATATTGATACAAAGCGCCTTTATACCTATCCAGGTGCCGAAGGCACAAAGGGTCCGGTTGGTGAAAAAGTCAGGGGTTTTCGGTGCTATTATTATATTGCTGAATATAAAATCCTTGAAAATAAAAGCAATTATTGCAAAAACCACTATTGACAGTATTGATCTGACCAGATGCCATCTGAGGTCCTCCAGATGATCAAGGAATGACATTTCATTATTTATCTTGGCTGACATTATATTCTAAGTATTTGTATTTTATAATTATACTACACCTTCCTTCAAAATATCGTGAAGATGGATTATACCTGCGTAAGATCCATTATTCAGTATAAGTAGCTGGGTGATATTATTTTGCTTCATTTTATCAAACGCTTCAATTGCAAGTGAATTAAAATCAATCGTGTGAGGATTTTTTGTCATTATATCACCGGCGGTCAGCAAATTTATTTCCGGCTTCTTTTCCAGCATTCTTCGCAGGTCCCCATCGGTTACGATTCCCGAAAGCAGGCCATTATCACCAAGTACAGCAGTTGCTCCCAGTCTTTTTGATGATATCTCAAAAATCACCTTGGGTACCGGATCATTCATATTAACTTTTGGTACTTTATTGTCGAGATAAAAATCACTGACTTTCAGATATAGCTTTTTCCCCAGAGAGCCGCCAGGATGGAATTTTGCATAATCCTTATCCGTAAAGCCCCTGCATTCAAGAAGGCAGATTGCCAGCGCGTCTCCTGCTACCAGCTGAACCGTGGTGCTTGATGTCGGGGCCAGGTTATTTGGGCAGGCTTCTTTTTCTACCGGTGTTATTATTGTAATGTCTGCTTTCTGAGAAAGAAAGGATTCTTTATTCGATACCATGGCAATAATTTCATTGCCCAGGTTTTTAACAAGGGGGACAAGGACTTTTATTTCGGGAGAATTCCCGCTTTTTGATATACAAAGAACAATATCACCATCCTGTATAATCCCAAGGTCGCCGTGAAGGGCATCTGCCGCATGCATGAATATTGCGGGAGTACCGGTCGAGTTCAGGGTGGCAACTATTTTTGACCCGATAATTGCACTTTTCCCGATGCCGGTAACGATCAGCCGGCCCTTGCTGTTTAAAATACGGGTAACCGCCAGGGCAAAGTCATCATTCATATATTGCCCCAGTTGCCTTACCGCATCAGCTTCGGCTTTTACTGTCCGTGTTGCTGTTATTTTTATTTCATTTAATGAAAGCATTCTAACAAAGTTAATAACTGCATAAAACTAAGCGACCGGTTGAATTATTATCTGAAAATTATTTAAAATATAACTTAAAATTAAGATGAATATAAACGTTAAAACATTGAAAATCCGTTTGTCTGAAGTATCTTTATTGCAATTTTAAAAAAAATCCTATATTCGGTCCCCTCAAATTAGTTTGGTATTTCTTTGACCTTTGGTTGATTTCACATGCAATAATTTTCGCATTCAGCAATATTTGTCTGATGTGAAATTCACACTATTTTGCTTGCAATGGATCATGAAAATTTGACTTGATTTAACCTGATAACATTTGTTTTTTAATTTAATTGTTGAAGCTGTCTTTAATGCCAGATTAATTTTATTAACCTTTAACAATTTTTTAAAATACTGCCATGTTCATAAATAAAAATGTTAAAAATAATAAATAAGGTTTGTATATATAAAAAAATTACTATTTTGGATTTGCAAAGTTATCCATTTTAGACTAAGAAAAAATAGATTTTTTTTTCATATTGTTGTCATTCTGAATAATATTCTCCTCCTAAAATGAGTTTTCATGTAAGATATGACGTCATTTGTCAAAATTATTAGTAAATATTGTTTTTTAAATAAGGCTAGCATGATTTTTGATGTGGCCACTCGAATTATATAATTATGTATAAAGGATTAAAATCGGAAATAAGTCTTCTTGAAAGCCTGAAAAATAATTTCGGCTTTGCCAGTTTCAAGGGCACACAGGAAGATATCATTCACAATGTGATGGAGGGAAATGATACTTTTGTGCTGATGCCAACCGGCGGCGGAAAGTCACTTTGTTACCAGCTGCCTGCAATATTGCTCGAAGGTACTGCAATCATAATATCACCCCTGATCGCATTAATGAAAAACCAGGTGGATGCCATACGAACCTTTAGTTCAGAAGACGGAGTTGCCCATTTTATGAACTCATCACTTTCCAAGCAGGCCATTCAAAACGTAAAGGAGGATTTGCTTTCCGGTAAAACAAAAATGCTTTATGTAGCGCCGGAATCATTAACCAAGGAAGAAAACATTAAATTTTTCAGGCAGGTTAAAGTCTCTTTCTATGCCATTGACGAAGCTCATTGTATTTCCGAATTGGGGCACGATTTCCGCCCCGAATACAGAAGGATACGATCCATCATAAATGAGGTGGGAACCGCTCCCATAATTGCCCTTACCGCCACGGCCACCCCCAAGGTTCAGCATGATATCCAGAAGAATCTCGGAATGCTTGATGCCAGGGTTTTCAAGTCTTCATTTAACAGATCCAATCTATATTACGAGATCAGACCCAAGGTAAATGCCACCAAGGAAATAATCAAATACATAAAAAATAATACAGGCAAGTCGGGAATCATTTACTGCCTTAGCCGTAAGAAAGTGGAAGAACTTGCAGAAACGCTTATGATCAATGGCATAAAGGCACTTCCCTATCATGCCGGCATGGATTCTGCAACCCGTTCAGCCAATCAGGACAGCTTTCTAATGGAGGAGACTGATGTGATAGTTGCGACCATTGCTTTTGGTATGGGTATTGATAAGCCTGATGTCCGTTTTGTAATTCATTACGATATTCCCAAAAGCCTGGAAGGTTATTACCAGGAAACAGGCCGGGCAGGAAGAGATGGCGGAGAGGGTACATGTATTACATTTTACCATTACAAGGATATCCAGAAGCTGGAAAAATTCATGCAGAACAAGCATATTGCCGAACAGGAAATAGGAAAGCAGCTTCTGCTTGAAACCGTTTCCTATGCCGAATCTGCAGTGTGTCGCAGAAAGCATCTCCTGCACTATTTTGGTGAGGAGTACCCCGGAGAGAACTGTGAGAATTGTGACAATTGCCTGAATCCTAAAAAACGGTTTGAAGGCAAAGAACATATTGAACTGGTATTAAAAACCATTCTGGCAGTTAAGGAAAAATTCAAAGCCGAACATATTGCCGATATTATTGCAGGCAAAAGCAGCCAGGCCATACAAACCTATAAACATAACCAGCTTTCCCTTTTCGGTAAGGGAAGCGATAAGTCGGTCAAATTCTGGCTTGCCGTTATCCGGCAGGCTATGATAGCCAGGCTGGTGGTCAAGGAAATTGAAAATTACGGATTGCTGCGTATGAGCGCCGATGGCAGGGAATTCCTTGACCAACCGTACTCATTTATGATTACTGAGGAACAGGACAATGAACATGATGAAGATTCTGATCAGGAAATTTCTTCATCCGGAAGATCAAGCACCGTTGATCTTGAATTGCTCCATATACTTAAAGATCTCAGAAAAAAAGTTTCCAAAAAGCATAATCTTCCTCCATTTGTTATTTTTCAGGATCCTTCGCTTGATGATATGGCCTTGCAATACCCCATATCCATTGAAGAGATGCAGAATATTGCCGGTGTTGGCAGCGGAAAGGCAAAACGGTATGGAAAGGAATTCGTTTCGGTTATCAAAACGTATGTGGAAGAAAAGGAGATTGAACGGCCCCAGGATATGGTTGTCAAATCGGTAGTCAACAAATCCGGCGTCAAGGTTTCAATAATTCAGTCAATCGACAGGAAAATGAATCTTGAAGATATTGCAGCGGCCAAAAAAATGGAGATGAATGAGCTGTTGACTGAAATCGAGGCTATCATAAACTCGGGAACAAAGCTTAACCTGGATTATTACATAAATGATTTGATTGATGAGGAAAAGCAAATGGATGTGTTTGAATATTTCCGGGAAGAGGCTGAATCCGAATCAGTTGAAGCGGCAATTGCCGAACTTGGGGAAGATGATTTCACCGAAGAAGATATCCGTCTTATGAGAATTAAATTTATGTCGGAATTCGGGAACTGATCTTCTTTTACATACAATAGCGATTTTAACCCGACGCATGACCGGGGAACGATTGCCCCATAACACCTGCAGTATACCATGCCTTAAGCATGCCCTTATCTGTGACCCCTCGCATGGATGATTCATTAATGTCTCCATGTCATTCTCTTCCTGCGTAAAAGGAATCGCCGGGTTCTTTTTGTATCGGCTTTATAAACTGTTCCGGGAGTAATTGTCTGGTAAGTATAATTTGCTTAATTTAGTATATACAATCAGATTACTATCAGTTACCATACCATAAATTTAAAAGTATGGAGCACCACCCGGAAACAGGTAAAAAGTTCAAAATCCGCCATCTGCCTTCTTTGATCAAAGATACTGTAATATCCTGGAACAGCGATGATCCCTGGAGGCTGAGTGCCGTTGTTGCATACTATGCCATATTATCCCTGCCCGGGTTGCTGGTTGTCATTTTCAATATGTTGAGCTATTTCTGGGGGGCTGAAATTGTTGAGGGGCAAATGTATGCGGAAATAGAAAGTGCAATGGGGCCGTCGGCCGCTAAAACTGTACAATCGATATTCGAAGGGGCAATAGACACCGAAGAATCTCTGATTGCCACAATAATCGGTATAGGTGCTCTGGTATTCGGTGCAACCGGCGTTTTTTACCATCTTCAAATATCCCTGAACAGGGTATGGGAAGTAAAGTCTGTTCCCCGGCAGGGAATGCTGCGATATGTCATTGACAGGATAAGAAGTTTTGGATTTGTTTTGATAATCGGGTTTTTACTGCTGACCAGTTTTATTATATCTGTGCTTTTATCGGCAATGCAGGACTACTTTTCCGTCTGGTTTCCGCAGCTTAGCTTCTATGTTATTCAGGTAGCTAACGTTCTGATTTCACTGGGAGTTGTTACTTTGCTGTTTGCTTTAATTTTCAAATATTTGCCCGACATATATATCACCTGGAGAAGTGTCTGGTTCGGTGCTTTTCTGGCGGCATTGCTGTTTGCAATAGGCAAGGAAGTGCTGACCATATATTTCAGCGAAGCCAGTCCGGGCAGCGTATACGGAGCTGCAGGCTCGATAATAATAATTTTGTTGTGGGTAACCTATTCATGCCTCATCCTTCTTTTCGGTGCGGAATTCACCTGGGTCTATACCAAAAGGTACGAACTCCGCATTGAACCCAAAAGTCACGCCAAATTCATTTACCAGGAAGGTGTTATCACCAAAAAACTTTGACAGGACTACCTCGCCGTCATAAAGATACTGTAACCCTCTAGT